>WBXJ01000164.1 GCA_008933045.1 Verrucomicrobiota bacterium | reverse complement strand
CTCCAAAATCACGTCATGCAGGCACGCGAGAATTGCTTCCGACGCTGCCAGATTTTTCGGGATTCATTTTCAAAATACAGGCAAATATGGATCCTCGGCATCGAGATCGAATCGCCTTTTTACGAGTCTGCACGGGTCATTTTAAGCGCGATATGACGGTCATCCATACGCGGACAGGGAAAAAAGTGCGGTTGTCGAATTCGCACAAACTTTTTGCTCAGGAGCGCGAAACCGTGGACGACGCCTTCCCTGGTGATATTATCGGGTTGGTGGGGCATTCTGAATTCGGCGTTGGAGATACTCTTACGACCGAACCTTCCATCGTTTTTAACGAGATACCTCGGTTTACGCCCGAAACTTTTGCTTTTTTGCACAATCCCAACACAGGCAAATACAAACAATTCCGACAAGGTTTGGATCAATTATTGCAGGAGGGGGTCATCCAAATCCTCCATCTGCGGGACTCGGCCACAAAAATTCCTTTGCTCGGTGCAGTGGGGCCTCTGCAATTTGAGGTTGTCCAATATCGGCTCGAAAGTGAGTATGGAGCGGAGTCGCGGATCGAACCCTCCACTTGGAGCGTGGTGCGTTGGTTGCCCAAAGAATATAAGGACGAGGAGCTAGATCGCTTGAGTTTGCCGAGTGGCGCACGATTGGCGTTTGATAGCGATAGTAATCCAGTGATCCTTTTCGCGAACGATTGGTCCTGCAATTACTTTCAGGAAACAAACAAGGGCGCATCTATCGCTGCTCTTCCGCCGGTTAAACCTCGGGCGGTGTAGTTTGAGTTGGTTGGTTCGGTGATGAATTATTCGACAAAACTCCTCGACGAGCCTGCGGACTCTCCTTTTATATATTCTCCTCTTTTACTGTCATGAGTTTGCCCTCCATGCGTGCCATTGGTGTCATCCCGAAGAAACGGGAGGTTTGCCTTTTTGATTCTCACCCACATCCTGTCATTCGTAGTGACTTCGAGGTGAAGGTGAAAGCGTTAGAAATTGGAATCTGCGGAACTGACCGTGAGATTTGCACGTTTGTTTATGGCTCTCCTCCTGTGGGGCAGGACTATTTGGTGATTGGTCACGAGTCCTTGGGGGAAGTTGTCGAGGTGGGCGCGGAAGTAAGTGGTTTGAAGCCGGGGGATCTCGTGGTGCCGTCGGTTCGCCGCCCTTGTGCTGATCCTTTCTGTCAATCATGCCAAGCGGATTTACAGGATTTTTGTTTCTCAAATGATTTCCGCGAGCGAGGGATCAAAGGCATTCATGGGTTCATGACCGAATTCTATGTAGATCATAGCAAGTATTTGAACACCGTCCCTTGGTCGCTGCGTGATTGCGCTGTGTTGGTTGAACCATTGACGGTGGCAGAAAAGGCGTTGGCGCAGGTTTGGAAAACACAGGCTCGCCTTCCTTGGATTAAGAAGAATGCACCCGCTCATCAACCTGGCAAGGGGCTGAACGCTGTTGTCTTGGGTGCAGGTCCCATCGGGATTCTTGGGGCGATGGCTCTTGTCGCCCGAGGCTTTCGAACGTTTGTGTATTCGCGTTCGAGGAAACCTAACATGAAAGCTGAGTTGGTTGAATCGTTTGGGGCTACTTATATCTCCTCCGAAACGGAAACTCCCGAGCAACTTGCCGCACATGTCGGAAACGTTGATTTAATTTACGAGGCACTCGGAGTTTCTAGCGTGTCTTTTGACGTCATGCGGATTTTAGGCATGAATGGAGTTTATGTTTTTACAGGTATCCCAGCACCGAAACCTGCAATCCCGGTGATGGGGGATGAGTTGATGCGCAATTTTGTGCTCAAGAACCAAGCGATCATCGGATCGGTGAATGCCGACCGTGCTGCATTTGAAAATGCGATCAAGGATCTCGCTATTTTCAAAAAGTGTTGGCCTCAAGCGTTGAGTCAAGTAATCACGGGGCGCCACACGCTAGAGGACTACCGAAAATTACTGACTACCGAGGAGAAATCAGGAATCAAAAACGTGATTGTTCTGAGTTAATTCGGTTGCGGTTTCTAGGTTCGATTTGCCATTTGCCCTCGAGTCACTCCAAGTTGGTTGATGAGTTTTAGCTCACGCCACAGGGCCGCGCCTGTGATTTCACCTCGCAAAAGTTTTCGATATTGAGTGACGGTGCGCGCCACTTCCTCCGCTGACTCCAGCAGGAATTCGATCCTAAAATGTCGAACTCCGAGTGCCAAAAAACGACTCGCATATTCGGCACCGGTTTGTGCCTGAGAATTAAAAACTGTATTGCGACAACCTGCGTCAGCTTTCAACGGGTGCTCCGCACCAACACGGTCTCGGAGTTTGACAGTATGCTTGTCGCAGGGTCGGCCGCAGGAACGAAAATCCGTGCCTTTAGAGAGAAATGCACAGAACACACAATGCTCCATATGGAACATTGGCATGTGTTGGTGAATCGTGATTTCTAAGCGAGAAGCATCGCTAGTTCTGAGTAATGCTTCCAGTTGCTGCGCGTTTAGGTCGTAGGAGGCCGTGAGCCGCTCCAACTTGAAACGCTCCAAAAAAAACTCAGATGCCAATCCGTTCGCAATGTTCAGAGAAAAATCACCCACTCGACGAGAGTCCCCGAAAAAGCGCAGGTGGTCGTAATTTCTTACAAGATAACCATCAGCATTACTGGAACGAACTTGATCAAGGATCCACTCCTCACCCATTTTTGTGATGCGAGGAGGCGCGACCCAAAGAGTGCGTCCGATTTCTTGGCAATCGGTTGAGGAGTGTACTTTGGCGACCGCCTCCCGGTAACGCTTGGGATCTTCGAACTCGCAATAGAGCGTGCTCACACCACAGTCCAAGGCTGCGTCGAGTTGTTCCATTGACCGAACGAGGACGATCAATTCTGCTCCGGTGGAGATTTCTTGTTTGGGGGAGAGTTTCCAACGCAAGCCCACTTCTGGAATGGTATCCCGCAGAATCCACTTCTTAGGTTGGACACGTTGCCGGTCGAGTTCGTCCACGACGGATCGTCGTAATTTGTTTAATTCGCTGACGGGAAGGAGAACCTTTCCTTCGAGATAATTGGCAAGGTTCCTGAGGCGAAATGGTGTTCCTCCTAATCTTCCTAACTGATCCCGCAAACGAGGTTCATCAAGAGGTTGTGACTCTGCCTTCACGAGAGGCATTTCTGACTTGCTGATCGTGGTATGTCCCTCGGCATCGCGAGCGAGTAACGTGAGCGGTTGGCCTTCTACACCGTGAACCTCCAAGTCGAGTGGACGTTGGAAGCGCACTTTATCACCTGCGAACGTGTTGCGTATGCGTTTGTCGAGTTCGGGATCGCTTGTTTTCCAAACCAAGTTGTCCGACTGCACACGATCGAAGTTGACTGAATTCGGCATAAAACGGAGTGTCGCAACTCTGTCGTGGCCGACATTCGCTTCCGTTGTGCTATAAATACGACCGCCTTCCTCCTTCTCGTCGGGGCGACCGGCATCGAACACCACTCCGTCCCCGGCTTTTAGTGCAGACTCCAAATTAATTTCCACCACGTCAGAACCGACGCGTCGAACACGACCTAAGTAAACGCCTCGTTTTTTTCCAAAGCGTGCATGAGCTAATTCTTGATTATTGATTCCACGAAACCAGCCCGTATAAAGCCCCCTCGAGAACCCCATTTCTAAGTCATACTTATCCTGCGGAGTGGTACCCTGAGCAATGCCGGATGAGAGACGATCAAGTGCGTTCCGATAAACGCGCGTGATGTTCGCCACATATTCGGGCGTCTTAAGGCGGCCTTCGATTTTGAGTGAACTGACACCGCTGGCGACGAGTTCGGAAAGTACATCTAGCCCTGACAAATCTTGAGGACTGAGCAAATACCGTCGATCACCCAATGGAATCTGTTGACCATCTGAGAGGAGTTCATAGGGCATGCGACAAGCCTGAGCACATTCTCCGCGATTAGCACTTCGACCGCCAAGTGATTCACTCGTCAGACATTGACCTGAATAAGCCACACATAACGCCCCATGCACGAACACCTCCAAGGGCATGGTCATTTTTTGTGCTTCATGGGACGAAGTTTGTGCTACTTGGATTTTTTCAATCTCGGCGACTGAACACTCACGAGCCAACACGACAAGGTTGCAGCCGAGTTCCTGTGCAAACTCAATTCCAGCCGCACTTGTAATCGTCATTTGAGTCGAGGCATGAATCGGAAAGTCGGGTGACAAGGCTCGAATCATCCGGCAAATACCAACATCTTGCACAATAGCCGCATCCACCCCAGCTGAGATTATGGCGCGAAGGTAGGATTGTGCTTCGACGAGTTCGTCAGGAAAAACCAGTGTATTGAAAGTCACATAACCGCGCACTCCGCGTCGATGAAGGAACTCCATCAATCGCGGGAGGTCTGCGGCTGTAAAATTCTGAGCACGCATCCGTGCGTTGAACCGTTCGAGTCCAAAATAAATGGCATCGGCCCCGTTTTCAACGGCTGCACGTGCGCAGTCCCAATCCCCCGCTGGGGCAAGTAGCTCAGGTCGCCGCCGGTTTGTCGTCGGTGCCGAAGTTGGCTGGGAAGAAATCTCGATTGGATTGGCAGATACTTGATCCATGAATCTAAAAGCTAGAATGTATAACCAGCAAACCGTTGCCGCAAACAGCAAACCTAGGTAACTGGGACGAATATGAGCAATTAAGCCGGTTATTGCGGGATCGGAACTCCCGCCATTAGGAGCATCAATTCTTCTTGGCAATTTGTTCCAGCGTTTACCTCACCAGCAATTCTGCCATCCCGTAAAACAATTATCCGTCGGCTAAGCCCCATCACCTCGGGTAATTCGGACGAGATCATCAACACGGCGGCTCCTTGGCAGGTTAGTTCGTCAATGAGCGCATGCATTTCCGCTTTGGCACCCACATCTACGCCTCGCGTGGGTTCATCTACCATCAAGATGTTGCACTCGCGAGCAAGCCATTTGGCTAATGCGATCTTCTGTTGGTTGCCGCCGCTCAATCCAGCTACAGGTGCCTCAAGGGTGGGAGCCTTAACCCTCAGTCGATCTGCATATTTGGATGCCATGTGTCGCTCCTCACGTTGACGCATCCAACCACGTCGGCTCCATTTTCCAAGGCTTGCGAGCGAAATATTCTCTCTGCAATTTAAAGCCAAAACCAGTCCCTGCCGTTTGCGATCCTCGGGCAATAATCCGATGCCTGCTGCGAGACTCGCTTGGACAGATCGAAGTTTTATTTCCTTACCACGCACGAAAACGCGACCTGTGGCAGCGATGTCTAAACCGAAAATTGCTTGCGCCACTTCACTTCGTCCGGCCCCAACCAAACCCGCCAATCCCACAACCTCCCCGGCATGAACGACGAAGTTGATGTCTTGAAATTTCCCCGGAGAAGTGAGGTTCTCCACACGCAACAACTCGGCACCCACAGGTTTCTTAAGGTGGTTCGCATTTAAAACCTCGACGTCACGGCCAACCATTTGATGAATCACCCGAGCACGATGAGTCATGGTCATCGCTTCCGTTGCGATGTGACACCCATCACGAAGTACGGAGATCGAGTCGCACAGTCGAAAGATTTCTTCCATTCGATGGGAGACGTAGATGACCGTGATTCCGCGTTTTTTGAGTTTACCGAGCAAGGCGAAGAGGTGCTCACTTTCGCGGGTCGAGAGAGAACTGGTCGGTTCATCCATCACAATCACACGGGCTCCACTGCCCAATGCCGCAGCGATTTGAGCCAACTGTTCTTGCGCCGTCGTCAGCGTGCCCATGAGCACATCGGGTTCGATATGTGCGTCAATCTCCCCCAGCATCAATTTTGCTTTGCTGCGCATTTGCGCCTTATCCAACCACCCTCTCTGTGTTGGTAAGAAACCGAGACACAAGTTTTCTGACACCGATAAATTGGGGCAAAACGCTAACTCTTGATGCACCATGGCGATTCCTTGATCGCGGGCTTCGAGGGGATTGGTGGGACGAATTTTAAAGTCGTTCAAAAAAATCAAACCTTCATCAGCCGTATAAACGCCCGCGAGAATCTTGCCCAAGGTGCTTTTCCCTGCTCCATTTTCCCCCATCAACGCATGGCAGGTGCCGGATTGAATTGTCAGGCTAACCGCATCCAACGCGAGAACGCCCGGAAACCGTTTAGAAATGCGTTCAAATCGAATGGTGGCCATCGTTTACTCGTGCCGAAGAGCTTCGACTGGATCCATCCTCGCGGCTTTCAAGGCAGGATAAATTCCGAAGACGATCCCGACAATCGCTGAGATCGAGAATGCTAGGAGTGGCGACCAGATCGTGACGATGGTTTTCATCTCAGAGAAGTAAGTGACCGCAACGGGGATGATCACACCGATCACCACACCCATGACTCCGCCAATTCCAGAGAGCATCACTGTTTCAACGAGAAACTGAATGATAATATCGCG
>WBXJ01000163.1 GCA_008933045.1 Verrucomicrobiota bacterium | reverse complement strand
GTGGTTGGGTCTGGACTCTCCCCGGTCAACCTGGGCGGAGTGAAAACTGCCATCAGTGCGGGGCTGATCTCAGGATCTGTCTTAATTGTACCGCCTACGACGCACGGGTGGCTAATCAATGTAGAGATCGACGCGCTGATCCTGTTTTTGAAAAACACCTCGGCAATTACTGCGAGTGGTTTGACCTTATCAAACGCGATTTTAAAGGTTCCGAAAAAGCCGACGCTCGAGAATCTGCGGCAAGAAATCAACTCAAGAAATTGTTCGGCGATTGATGGACTTTCGGATTTGAGGCCTCGAGGCCGCTTTGTTCAGAATTCGGCGACCCTGTGCAGCGAGACGCACACTCCTCAACTTCAATCAGATGATGCAGATTCTTAGAATAAACCTAGAACCCCCACGCGAATGATAGTTTTGCTTTAACGCTGGAAACCATTAACCTGTCTCCCTTATGTTTTTCTCAACCCCAACCAAACCAGACTGTTCTCATCGGAAGCAAGGCTTCACTTTGATCGAGTTGCTGGTTGTCATCGCGATCATCGCAATCCTCGCCGGCATGCTTCTACCCGGACTTGCCAGAGCTAAGGAGAAAGCTGGGTCGGTTCGTTGCATCAACAATCTGAAACAGATGCAGTTGGCTTGGCTACTTTACAAGGACGATTACGACGACCGATTGGTGTTAAACTGGCTGGGAAATCCGAAGTCCTGGATAACCGGCGATGTCGGCAGCGGCCAACCAGGCATGACAAATCTGACCTTCATCAAAGCCGGATCACTCTGGAAATATAACACCTCGGTCGATATCTACCGTTGCCCCAACGACAAGCCAGAAAAACTGGGGAACAAGATGGTCACACGCGTCCGGAGTTGGTCCATGAACGGTCAAATGGGCGGTGCTGATGCCAGCGATGCTCGGCTTTACGGAGCTGCGGACACCAGTTTTGTGAATCCGAAAGCCGGGCCCAATAAAAAGTATTCGGATATCCGTAGGCCCCCGCCCTCCTCTGCAATGGTGTTCGTGCATGAAAGTCCCATTACGATTGAGGATTCCTATTTTGCCGTTCCTGTCGCGGAAAACTATTGGCAAAACGCGCCCGCCAGTACGCATGGCAATGGAGGCACGCTTTCATTCGCGGATGGCCATGCTGAACTGTGGCGTTGGCTTGAGCCCACGACAAGGTTTATCAAAACTTGGAACGCTCCTGCGAAACCGGGCGATCGCGACTTGAAACGCTTTAAAGACGCCACCGCGACCCCATAAGGTTAACTCCCTCCTTGCGGTAGGGTCAGAAGAAGGTGATGGGTTTGTTGGCGCGTGGGCATTCCCGCTTGCGCGCCTTTTCGAGTAATCTTGAGAGCGGCAGCGGCACTCCCCAAACGTCCCGCTTCGATAAGCGACAATCCTTCACCAAGGCCCACCGCTAACCCTGCGGCGAAGGCGTCCCCTGCCCCAGTTGCATCCACCGTTTTAACCTGAAACCACGGCAATATCGCCTCGCTGCCATTCCACAACATCAGGTCCGATTCCTGTTCAGTGGGAAGGATGACAGCTTGTAAACCGCGCTTCAGAAGGGTTGCGCCTGCTCGACGAGAGGTTCTTTCGTCGCGGATTCTTAATCCACTCAACGCCTCAGCCTCGGTCGCGTTGGCACGCAATATATGAATATGTTGCCAAAGAATTTCTGGACTCTTAATTGGAGGCCCAGCATCCAAAATAACTGTCACCCCCGCACGATAAGCCAATCGAGCCGCCTCTCGGAGTGCCGGCATTGGGATTTCAAATTGCAGCAGCAGGACATCAGCGGCCTCGATAACTCTGCGTGCTTTGCGGACTTGAGCAACCGTGACATGACGGTTCGCTCCCACCACCGTTCCGATCATCTTCTCTCCCGTGGAATCAACCAAGATTAACGCCGTGCCGCTGACAGATTTGGACGTGATCGAAACATGGGACACATCCACGCCTTCCTCGGTCAATCCTTGTAACAAGGCTTCGCCAGTCGCGTCCGAACCAACCGCTCCGATCAGACTGACCTCCGCACCCAAACGGTGAGCTCCCACCGCTTGGTTGGCCCCTTTGCCACCCGGTCCAACCAATAATTCCTGACCTAAAACCGTCTCGCCCGCTCTCGGCAGCCGTTGACCTAGGATCACATAATCGCGGTTAATCCCACCCAGCACAACAACCTTTGGGGTTGCCTGTGAAGCATTCCGCTTTTTCCACTGGGTTGACACAAAATGATTTTGCCCTTTGCATAGGCCATGCCGCAACTCATCTCTCCAGAATTCAAAAACAACTTTTTGAAAGTAATTTTTTCTTGGCTCGTGCGATTCAACCTAGCACTCGCAATCTTGGTTCTCTCAACCTGTTTTGCCACCGCACAAATAAACACCAACACGCCGCGCAACTTCCTAGTGTTGGGCGATAGTATTGCAGCAGGATTCGGCGTCGATCCCGATGAGTCTTTCCCGGCCCTGCTTCAACAGAAAGTGGATCAGACCCAATTCAAAATCAAAGTCATCAATGCCGGAGTCAGCGGTGACACCACGGCGGGTGGTTTACGGCGAATCGATTGGCTACTCAAACAGCGCGTTGATTATCTTCTTTTGGAACTCGGCGGCAACGATGGCCTCAGAGGTTTGAGTCCCGAGGCCACTCGCTCGAATATGCTCATGATCATTGAACGCGTGGCCGCCAAGAATCCTAGCGTAAAAATAGTGGTCGCAGGAATGCAGATGCCCCCGAATATGGGTTCTGAATATCTGGAGAGATTCGCCAAAGTTTTCCCTGAAGTCGCCAAAAAATCCAATGCCACCTTGATCCCATTTCTGCTCGAAGGAGTTGGCGGCAAACCAGAGCTAAACCTCGCTGACCGTATCCACCCAACCCCCGAAGGCCATCGCATCATCACAGAACACCTCTGGAAAACCATCGGCCCACTCCTGAGTTCGGGGGAACCCAAATAACCGAACCAAGACGGGATAATCCTTTCTGACGAAACGAAAAACCATTGACACAGCGCGCAGGGTGCTCCATTTTCTAAATCAATAAATTTTATGGCTGACGAAAATTCAAATGTGCCGCCGTCGGATACACCGACACCTCCTCAAGTCCCCATCGGCATTCCAACTCAGGGCTCACCAGATTCGATCAAGGTTGAACCAAGGGTAGAAGCTCCTGTTGTAAACAGGACGCTGGACACAATTAAAATCCAGCCGAAGAAGGAAACTGTCCGGATCACTTTGCCGCCGAAACCTACTTCCGCCCCAACGGTCAAAATACCCACTCCAGCCGCTGCGGCTCCGACGGGCACTGCGGCGCCGGTTGCGTCCCACGCAGCTCCGCCACTTCCAGGCAGTGCCGCGACTGGTGGAGGTGCTGCAATTCCGCCCCCTCCCAATCTCAAGAAAAAGCCGACTGTCCCAGCTCGAATCGACAAATTGGATATCGGTCTTGCTGTTGCTGCGGCCGTCGCCAGTCTCGCTGCACTCGTGAGAATGTTCATGCTCGGCAGCTAGCACCACAGCCCCTTGCATTGTTGCGATTCTCGATTATTTTCTGATTCCTATGGCTGCTGATACAATTGTTGAACTCACGGAAGCAAATTTTCAAACCGAAGTTATCGGTTCAGGTACTCCTGTGTTGGTAGATTTCTGGGCTCCTTGGTGCGGCCCTTGCAAGATGATCGCACCGGTGCTCGATGAATTGGCCGGAGAATACTTGGGTCGCGTGAAGATTGGTAAGGTCAACGTAGACGACAACCAAAATCTTGCCGCTCAATATCGCATTTCTGGAATTCCCGCGCTCTTGATTTTCAAGGGTGGTGAATTAGTCCAGCAACTGGCTGGGGCACGAAGCAAACGCGATCTGAAAGCGGCCTTGGACCAAGTGGCCAGTTGAGCTTAATTGGGGAGAAATATGCCCCTTATCCTCACCCCCGGATACCTCGAAGCTCAGGCGGCATTTTATGAACAACTCGGAACCCTTCAGCGGGCCGGGTTGGGATTGATCGGTGCGCTTCAAACCGTTGGAAAAAATCCCCCTCGCCGATCCGTGGTTGCCATGGTTCCTGCGATCATCGCGGGGTTGCAACGAGGCGAAACTTTTTCTGATGCACTCGGCAGCGTTCCTGAGCGACTTCCCGAGCTGGATCGGTCGTTGTTGGAAGCGGGTGAAAAAACTGGCCGACTCGATCAGGTATTTCTTACCTTAGGTAGGTATTATTCGGACCGAGCGCGGTTGCTACGGAAGATGCTTTCTAGTTTCGCCTACCCGGTGTTTGTGCTTCATTTCGCCGCGCTTATTTTTCCGACGTCGCTGTTAACAGATTTAGTTTGGAAGGGCGAAGTTCTCCCATTTTTGTTGAGTAAACTCGGGATCTTCATCCCTCTTTACGCTATCGGTATTGGCCTTCTAATGTTAGGGACAGGACGGTTTGGAGGTCAGTGGAAAGCGTTGTTTGAATCTATTTTGAACGGAATCCCGTTCTTGGGTGAAGCTCGACGCAATGTTGCCCTTGCCCGCTTAGCCATGACAATGGAAGCCCTATTATCGGCTGGGATCAACATTTCCGAAGTCTGGGTGTTGGGCAGTCGATGCAGCGGTTCACCTCGACTCATCCGAGCCACGACCCATCTGCCCCAAGGCATCGCCGCAGGTCGAACCCCGGCGGAAATGTTGCCCGCAATTCGAGCCATCCCCACGCTATTCTGTAATCTGTATCAGACGGGTGAAATCAGCGGTGACCTCGATAACACGCTGGCGCGTCTGCATGTCTATTATCAAGAACAAGCAACTCGCCAATTCGAAGCAATCGTCGATTGGACCCCACGGATTCTCTATCTCGCTGTGGTCCTTTACGTTGCGTGGAATATACTTTCCTTCTACGCCGGCTATTTTGGAGCGATCAACGACGCGATGAACTAGTGAAACGACGTCATCACATTCTGTATTCCCTCGCCGGTTTGATCGCAGTTCTCAATGTGGCCTTTTGGTTCTTTGGTGGGATGCACTTGGGCTGGACAAGATCAAATGAGACACGGATGGAAATCGACCCTGTGACCACGTTAGAATATCCCATCATCGAAAAACGATTTACCCCGGGAATTGATTTTCTCGTTTTAGGAATGATGACCTCTGGCTTTTTTTCTGTGGTGGGCTACTTTCTAAGACCGAAACAAGTATCGAAATGATCATGAAGAAATTTCTCCCACTCATCGTCAGCCTCCTGCTGGCCAACGCCGTTTTAGCCGCACCCATCACATTTGATTTCAAAGATCCGAAAGGCGTCAATAACGCTGTATTCAAGCTGGATGCGATTCTCGAATCGATCAACGGCACCGCGACGGGGATTTCAGGTCTGGTTCAATTCGATCCCGAGGCACCGGGAGCGTTCACAGGAAAAATCATTGTTGCCGCCAACTCTCTCAACGTTCCTAACTCGATGATGAAGGATCATTTGTTGAGCGAGAAATGGATCGACGCAGCCAAGTATCCAGAAATTAGTTTCGTCATGGAAAAATTATCGAACGTTAAAACTTCAGGTAATGACACCACGGCGGATGTGACAGGAACGATCACAATTAAGGGCGTCAAAAAAACGATTACAGCCCCTGTTAAAATCAGTTATTTGAAGGACAAGCTCAAAGCACGATTGCCACAACTCGACGGCGACCTCCTAGTGATCAGAGCGAATTTTAAGGTGAAACGCAGTGACTTCAACATCAACCCGGGACAGTTTGAAGAAAAGGTCTCGGATGAAATCGATATCTCCTTGAGCATCGCAGGGCAAGCACCCAAGGCCAAATAATCACCCGAGTGGGTAAATCCTTCTGTGAGTGATTCAAAGGATCTGATCGAATTACCCGGCCTGATAGTCACGGTGGATCATGTACAGCATCAACCCCACATGGCCACACCCCCCGATCGCCCCCATTGTTTTGTGTATTACATCACCATCCACAATCACTCAGACGTCAGTGTGACGATCAAGGGCCGTAAATGGGTCGTGCGCGATGCGCACGATGAAACCACCGTGCTTGAAGGCGATGGAGTCGTCGGACAATTCCCCGCCTTAGAGCCGGGGCAATCGTTCAGCTATAATAGTTTTCATGTTTTTGACACTCCATCCGCCGTAGCAACTGGCAGCTACCTCGGCGTGACATCAACAGGTCAACCCATTTTCACCCGAATTCCCCCCTTCGAAATGAAAGTCAAACCCACCGAGTAACCCGAGTTCGAGCCTCGTTTTTAATATCGGAGCATTTCGACTTGGAGCAGGCTCGCATTTTCGTTACCGTTTAAGTGCATGCTCAAAAAAGACCTCGTACTCACATTAGGGACTTTAGGCTTACTGGCTGCGGTTGCGATTACCGGTGCCTTTTGTTTTTGGTATCTCACCTGTTCGCGCCAGTTGCAAACCCTCCAACGAGACGCCGCCGCCGTGAACCGGAACCGCGCCATGATCCAAG
>WBXJ01000162.1 GCA_008933045.1 Verrucomicrobiota bacterium | reverse complement strand
TGTGTCGGCGACGGTTCAAAAGTGGAATTCTTGCCGGAACAAAAGTGAACTGAAGTTTAGAGGTTGAAAGCCCCTAGAATAGCTGGCCACAGCGTTGTAGGAGGGTGCTCCAGAACCCAAAAGCGGGTTTGGGGATGGTGCAGGATAGTGACGGTTTTGCGCTGGGTGGAAGCGATCTCGTAATTGCACCCTTCAAAGTCGATGGTGTGATCGTGGTTGACCCTGCGCAAGCAACGGAGGGAGAAATGAAGATCCAGCAGAGCGGACTCCGGACAGGGGCGGAGGGAGCCGGTTTTTTGCAGGATGGCCTGCTGCCACACCTGGGCCGGGACTTTTCCGGTGCTGCGGTTTGACGTGTTGTTTTGGCGTTGGATTTCCATTTGCAGTATCTGGTCGGCGTGCTCCCAGCACTGGACTTTGGCGTGGGCCATGAGGGTGACCAGGCGTCTTTGGAAGGTGCCGAAACGGCGTTCGATTTTGCCTTTGGCCTGAGGAGTCGGGGCGACCAGATGGGCGACTTCGAGGGCTCGCAGGGCGCGCTGGAACTCGCTCTTTGGATCGCTGTGGTCGCTGCTGGAGCTAGGTCCGAAAAGACTGAGGGCGTCGGTGTAAATGGATCTGGGAATGCCGTGGGTCTCAAAGGCGCCGCGGAAGTGCAGAAAGTGGTTCCAGGTCGTGTCTGAGAGCGCGAAGCGGCCCGCCAGATTGAGGCCGGAATGGTCATCGACCGTGAGGAGGAGAACCTGTTTTTCGGGAGCGGGCCACCACTGGTGAATGGAGCTGTCGTGCTGCCAGAGATCGCCGATATGGGCGCGGCGAAAACGGCGATAGACGCGAGGCTTGCGAGGGGGTGAAGGGACCAGGTGGGGAAGATGGATTTTGACGTAAGCCTCGACGCTGGAGCGGGCGCGTTTGAAGTGGCAGAGGCGTTGGAGCTCATCGCAGACAAGTTGGTAGTTGGGAGGGCATTGCAGAGGCAGAAAGCCCTGGAGGAAGGCGTGAACTTCCGGAGGCCAGGCTCCGTGATGGTCGCCGCCACTGGAGCCGGGCTGGAAGGCTTTTGGATCAATGAGCCAGGCGGTGCGAAGCTGATAAAGGCGGGTTTTGCCGATTCCGAGGAGGCTGGCGGAGGTGGAGGCATCCTGGCGGCCCGCGTTGAAATCCGAAAGGACGCGCAGGACGAAATCTGCGGGGAGGCGGTGAGTAATTTGTTTCTTTTCAAGACGGAAGCATCCATCGGAGAGGAGGATTTACGCGATGCGGAAATCAAGGCCCGGAGCCGGGGAGGGTGGCTTACGCATCCCTGGGGCCTCTGCGTCCGCCTCCGCTCCGCTCCGGCATCCTCCGAGGCCCTAGGGATGCGTAAGCCAAAGGAAAGAGTATCAGTCCAAAACCGAATTCCACTTTTGCTCCGTCTCAGTTCACTTTTGAACCGTTTGCGTTCACTTTTGTTCCGGCCCCGACACTCACAATTAATGGTGATGTAGAAGCGAGAACGGGTTGAGCGGATTGTTTGCGTTCAGATTTTTGAATTATGGTGAACCAAGTTGTGGAAATCTTCTGGGAAATGTGTTGTAGTGAGGCACCTATGAGTCAACAGACCCAATACCGTTTTTCGTTCGGCCCTTGGAACATCAGCGAAGGTGCTGACCCTTTTGGTCCGGAAGTTCGAGCCGTGTTTCCGCACGAGGAAAAATTCGCCTTATACCGACCACTCGGCTTCGAGGGGGTTCAATTTCATGACGACGATGTGGTGCCTGATCTGGAGACATTGAGCCCTGATCAAGTCCTCAAAAAGACAGCGACGGTGAAAACCATGCTGGGAAATCAGGGGCTGACGCCAGAGTTTGTCGCGCCACGACTTTGGTTTCCGGCGCAGACCGTTGACGGTGCCTACACATCGAATAGCGCGGCGGATCGTCAGTATGCGTTGGATCGGACTCGGAAATCTATCGACATCGCCCGCGCGTTGGATTGTAAGGCTGTGGTCCTCTGGTTGGCTCGCGAAGGGAGCTACATTCGTGAGTCCAAGAATGCGCGAATTGCTTATCAACGGCTTCTAGAAACCATCAATCAAATGCTCGATTACGACAAAGAAATCGAGATCTGGATTGAGCCTAAACCGAATGAACCCACGGATCAGGCGTATGTGCCCACGATCGGCCATGCGGTTGCTCTAGCCTATGCCTCGAATGATCCAAAGCGAGTGAAGGGACTCATTGAGACAGCGCACGCACTGTTGGCAGGACTCGATGCGAGTGACGAAATGGCGTTCGCATTAGCACACGACAAATTAGCCAGCGTCCATTTGAACGATCAGAACGGCCTGAAGTATGATCAGGACAAGAATTTTGGTGGTGCCAACCTGCGTGGTGCCTTCAACCAAGTGCGCGTGCTTGAGGAGGCGGGGTTTGGTGGGAAGGGCGAGTTTATCGGACTTGACGTCAAAGCGATGCGCACGCAACAAGGGCGTGGTGTCACGGCGCATCTAACGAACAGTCGATCTCTGTTCCTCTATTTGGTGGAGAAAGTGCGTTCTTGGGATCGCATCGCCGAAGGGCAGATGATCGAAGCTCGCGATTATGAAGCTCTGGAATTCGCGATCCTTAAACATCTCATGGGCCTTAAGTAATTTCAGTAACTGATCTGATCCGATGAAAAGTTTTCGACTCAAACGCTTGTTTAACGCCCGTTCAGGCCGCTGCTTTGACGTGGCAGTGGATCACGGTTTTTTTAATCAACCGGGGTTTCTGAACGGCATTGAGGATATGCGTCAGGTGGTTAAGACGCTGGTAGATGCCGGGCCTGATGCGATCCAACTCACTCTGGGGATGGCGCGGCATTTGCAGGAAATTCAGGGTCGGCACAAGCCGTCGCTGGTGTTGCGAACAGACGTCGCGAATGTGTACGGCAAAACATTGCCGGAGAATCGACGCTTCAGCCTGATGATTGAAGAAACCATGCTCCAAGCCGTGCGCCATGATGCGGTGTGTGTGTGCGTCAATCTTTTCCAGATCCCCGGCGCGCCTGAGGTGCATGCAGAATGTGTGGAAAATATTCTACGACTTAAGCCTGAATCGGATTACTACGGCATGCCAATGATGGTAGAGCCTCTGGTTTTTCAAGCAAACGCAGAGGCGGGTGGCTACAGCGTCAATGGAGATGAAACGGCGATCACTCATCTGGTGCGTCAAGCCGTCGAGTTGGGTGCGGATATTATCAAGGCGGATCCTACGGACAACGTGAGCCGATATCACAAGGTGATCGAAGCGGCTTCTGGGATTCCGGTGTTGGTCCGCGGAGGAGGTCGCGTGAGTGATCGCGTGATTCTGGAACGGACTCAAGGCTTACTTCAGCAAGGAGCCGCAGGGATTGTTTATGGGCGCAACGTGATCCAACATCCTCAACCCAAAGGCATCACGCGAGCGTTGATGGCAATGGTCCATGATGGAATGGGAGTGGACGACGCCCTCGCCTTGATCACGGCCTAAGTGATAACACAGCGCGGGTCGCGGTGGTCAACGGGGAGTTCGGGAAGCATCCCAGATAAACTATTCCTGCAATGCAGGTGTAGAGCACGAGACGAATTGGAGTCGGCACGATTATCGGCGAAAGCTCTGCGCTGGTTTTGCTCCAGTAAATAGCTCGAACCACACCGAGGTAATAGTAGAAGGAAACCACGATTCCGAACAGCGCGACTCCAAGGAGCAGAGCAACCCCGGGGTGTCCCACATTTTGAACGATCGATTTCAGGAGAAGGAATTTTCCAAAGAAACCTGCCAGCGGAGGAATTCCTGCGAGAGAGATAAAGGCGAGGGCCAGAGCGAGTGCGAGAAGAGGCGACCGGCGATGTAGACCTGCGACGACCGAAATATCCTCATCCTCAGTTTCGCGACTCACGACTGAAATCACGGCGAAGGCAGCGATCACGCTGAAGAGGTAACCGCCGAGGTAGTAAAGGATGGCACTCGCCCCCGCTTGATTAGAAGCCGCCAAACCTAGCAGCAGATATCCGGCATTACCGATGCTGGAATACCCTAGGAGTCGTTTGAGATTGCGTTGAGGAATTGCACAAAGGTTTCCGTAAAGAATTGTGATCCCTGCAACCAAGATCAGCAACGGTGTCCACTGCGCTGTGATATTGGGAACGGTTCCCATGAACACACGTAACAGCAGGACAAATCCAGCAGCCTTGGATCCGACGGCAAGAAATGCCGTGGAGGGAACTGGAGCACCTTGGTAAACGTCAGGAGCCCAGATCTGGAAAGGAAATGCAGCGACCTTGAACGCGAGTCCAGAAAAGGTGAGTAGCAATCCGAGCAAAAACAATGGCTTTCCGGCAAGTGCAACGGAGGCTGTTGAGATGGCCGTAAATTTCATTGTGCCGGCCGCACCAAAAATCAAGGCGATACCATACACCATGAACGCAGAAGAGAGCGCACCGAGGATGAGATATTTGACTCCAGATTCAAGTGAACGAGTGCGGTTACGTTGGAAGCTGGTGAGAATATAAAACGTGACTGTAATCAATTCCAAGGAGACAAATACCATCGCGAAATCGTTGGCCGAAGCAGCCAGCATCATGCCTGTGAGGGCAAAGAGGATGAGTGCATAAAACTCGCTGATACCCGTGGGCATGCGATCGGCAAATTCGACTGAGATCAACAGCACAAGAATCGCAGCCAAGAGAAAAAACCGTTTGAAAAAGAGGCTGAGTCCATCCAACACATAGCTCTGGTTAAAAGCGTATTGCGCCGTCTCGGCGTGCATGACAAAGCTGGAGAGAAGCACCCCAGTCAGGGCGAATGCTGCGAGGTATCCGAGTTTGGCTTTACCCGCCGCAGGCATCCAAAGATCCAACAACAAGATGGCCAACGCGATGCCAACGACCGCGTATTCGAGAATTAAAAGAGAGGCGTTCATGAACAAAGCGCAACTTAGGGACGGACTGGTGGACGTTTGCGAGCGGGAAGTCGTTTGCCCTTAACCGGCGGAGGCTCGACCTTGGCATTCGGTTGACCGAAGGTCGCCATGGCGATGATCTCCTCAGCACAAGGCTTGACCTTATCGGTGAGTAAACGAGGCCAGACTCCAAAAATTAACAAACCGACCAAAAGGAGAGCGAATGGCAGTTTTCTCCAAAAACTGACGGCATCCACCATTTTTTCTCCCATCGGCGAAACCGGTCCGTGCAAAACACTTCGAATCGCCCGCAGCATGTAGACTGCACCGATGACCAGACCACCCCAAATGGCGAGGCTGGTCACTACTGGAAAAACTTTCCACGCCGCAAATAAAGTCATGGATTCACCTACAAAATTAGCAAACCCTGGGAGGCCACATCCCGCCATCATCGCCATCACCATGGCGGAACCCACGAATGGCATCGGCTTAAGAAAGCCTCCCATCTGGTCCATGTCCAAGGATTTCGTCTGATTATAAATGTGGCCACTGATGCCGAATGAGAGAGCGGCGAGCAACCCGTGTGCGATCATGATCACGACCGCACCAGTGACTCCGAGGGTGGTCA
This sequence comes from Verrucomicrobiota bacterium, assembly GCA_008933045.1. Taxonomy (GTDB): domain Bacteria; phylum Verrucomicrobiota; class Verrucomicrobiia; order Limisphaerales; family SXQI01; genus SXQI01. Next base: position 996 of record WBXJ01000162.1, on the reverse strand, counting down.
GGCTCGCGATTCCGAGAAAAACAAAGCCCATGTGAGCGACACTCGAATTACCAATCAAACGGTTCAGGTCGCGTTGACGCATCGCCACAAAACCGCAGAACAGAATGTTGCCAAGGCAGAGAACCGCAAGAATCTGCATCCAACTTTGCGCCGCGCTAGGCATCAACGGGATGGCGATACGAATGAGACCGTAGAGTCCGAACTTCTTGAGCACGCCTGCGTGGAGCATTGCGGTTGCTGTCGGGGCGGCAGCGTAACCCAGCGGTGCCCAAGTGTGGAACGGCCAGAGTGAAACCAGAATGCCAAAACCAAAAAGTAAAAGAGGGAAGATCCATGCCTGCACGGCCTGGGTCAGGGGTTTGGCCTTGATCGCCGCCGTGATATCTCTGATATCGAACGAGTTTGCCCCCGCCTGAACCGAGAGTGCGATCAGGCCTATCAAGGCCAGCAACGCGCCGATGGTCAGATAGATCGTGATATTGAAAGTTGCGTAGTTCCTATTTTCTCCTCGACCCCAAACGCCGATCATGATGAATGTCGGGATGAGCGCAAACTCGTGAAACGCAAAGAAGAAAAAGAGGTCGAGCGAAGCAAACGCGCCCAAAATCCCGCCAATCATGATCAATAGCAGGAAGTAAAATTCTTTCTCGCGTTCCTTAATCTCACGGGAGAGGCAGGTCGCAGCAAATGCAACAATCGCACCCATCAGAATCATCCCCACATTGAGTCCATCCACTCCCACGTGATAGTTGATGCCCAGTGAAGGGATCCAAGCGAGTTCATGAACAAATTGATAGCCGGGAAGTCCGGTTTGGAACTGTGTAAATAGGTAGATCGCCAACAGCATCGAAACCAACGTCGCGACGAGTGCGACGCTCCGGATGACGAATTGGTAGCTGCGGGGAATCACCGCCACCGCCAGTGCGCCGGCGAACGGTAGTCCAATGATGCTTGTGAGAAGGATGGACATGGTTAGTTGCGGAAGACAAAAAAGAG
>WBXJ01000161.1 GCA_008933045.1 Verrucomicrobiota bacterium | reverse complement strand
TCCCTGATCCCGTCAAGAATCCTAGCAATGTCACCCCATCAAATACCGTCACTCCGCTAACATCATTCTTCAACGCTGCTTTCCCTGTCCCTTCGATCACAACCGCACTCGGATCGGTCACGTGGATAATGATCAACACAGGTTCTGCACCAACAATTCTGGCACAGATTCCGAGAAAAATTGCGCACTGTAAAAAGGACTCGAAAATGCGTTTTAAAGGAGAATTCACGATTCTTGAACTAAAGGAGTCATTAGGGCTTGTGTGGTAAACTTTTCCATTTAAAGCATTATTAGTGGCAAAAGCAAGGAAACTCGACAGGGAATTCGACACAGCAACTTCAAAGTCATAACAACCGCGGCTAGACAGGGTCAAGATAATCTACTAAATTTAAAATGACGCTTTATTATTTAACAGGTTTCTGAATCCGTTTTGCAATGTCCGCGATCAGAGCCTCGGTTTTGCGGTTAGCCTCCGCCTGTTGCTCAGGATTAAGCGATCGCTGAATTTCGTTGTAATTGTATTGAACCCGTTGATCGTTTTTAAACCCCTCATTCTTGGCAACTACCCCTAACCAGGCACAGGCTTCGACGGCATTTGTCTTAAGACCCGTTCCATGCAAATACAAGGACGCGATCGCGACTTGAGCTAAACGGTCGTTCTGCCATGCGGCTTTTTGAATTAGTTCTGCGCCTTTACTCGAATTTTTGCGAACCTTTCCCCCCTTGATGTAAAGTAAACCAAGATTGTATTGGGCGAGAGGAAATCCTTGGCGGGCGGATTTCGCATACCATTTAAGGGCCGTGGTGATGTTCGTGGTGACGCCTTCGCCATTCTCAAACGCCACTGCGAGATTAAACTGCCCAAAGGCATCGCCTTTTTCAGCTGATTTCTGATACCATTTGATTCCTTCTCCTAAATCCTTAGGCACATGACGGCCGGAGAAATACAGATCACCCAAATAGTTTTGCGCCTTTGGATTTCCCTTTTCCGCATCAGCTCGGAGTTCTTTAATTTTGACCTGAATTTCCTCCGGCGTCAGTTGCTTGGCGGGTGCGGCAGCCGCAGGAACCGTATTGGTAGCACCATTTTGTTGGGATTGCTGACCAAACGCGATCCAGCAGCCAATCAACAAAAAACCTGTGATTAGGTTCTTGCACATCGTTTTCATGGGGTAAAATTACCCGAGGGAGCCTAAAAAGCGAGCTGAGAGTAATCGAAATTGGTTGCGGGGGCTGGATTTGAACCAACGACCTTCAGGTTATGAGCCTGACGAGCTACCGGGCTGCTCCACCCCGCGAACAAGTGGATGGGTATGTTGTTCTATCATCGCCCCTTTGGCAAGGAATGATTTGGAGAATTTTCGTCGAAAATCGTAGTGTGGACGGATTCTTGATAAAATGTTTATAGTCTGCGCTTAGCCCGTTCCATCGTCCTTGGGTGGTCTTAGCTTGCCGAGATCAGAGCGGAGGAACTGTGCACGAATCGCCGATCATGGAATCGATGCCTAATTACTGTAGAATCTAAACGATATGCATCTCACGTTTCTCGACTGGATAATCGCGCTCCTTTGTGTTGCGGTCTGTTTTGTCCCGGCTCTCTTTTTGGCGAAGCGTTCTGGTCAGAATACGGCGGAGTTTTTTGCTTCCGGTCGCTCGGTGCCTTGGTGGCTCGCTGGGCTTTCGATGGTCGCCACTACTTTTGCCAGCGATACGCCCAACTGGGTCACTCAACAGGTCCGGCAATACGGGGTGGCTGGAAATTGGCAATGGTGGGCGTTCGTATTGACAGGCGTATCGACCGTGTTTTTCTTCGCCCGATTATGGCGTCGGTCGGGCGTCATGACGGATCTGGAGTTTTATGAAATCCGTTATTCAGGAAAGGCCGCCTCGATCGTGCGTGGTTTTCGCGCCGTTTATCTCGGTTTATTCTTTAACTGTTTTATCATGGGGATGGTGACCTTGGCTGGGTGTAAGATCGCGAACATCCTCTTCGCAATGCCCCCATGGCAAACGATCATCTTTTGCGGCCTGCTCAACGTGGCCTTCGCGGCGTATTCTGGTCTCTGGGGCGTCCTCGTCATTGATATGATCCAGTTCTTCATCAAAATGACGGCCGTGATCGCCGCCGCTTATTTCAGTTTAAAAGCGGTAGCTGTGCATACAGGCGTTGGGATCAGTGCATGGGCAGGTTTACACAAAGTGGTGGATGTTCTCGGGAGCCAGCAGGTCAATTTTCAAGCCAACTCTCAACCGGTCATGTCGCTGATTGACGGCAAAGGCCAACCCATCCTCGATATCATGCCCAACTTCGCGATGAGCGAACTGGCTCTTATGGTTTTTATTATTCCGATCGCCATTGGTTGGTGGGCGAATTGGTATCCAGGAGCTGAACCCGGCGGTGGCAGCTACATTGCCCAACGCATGCTCGCCGCCAAATCCGAGAAGGATTCATTGGGCGGAACCCTCTTCTTCAACTTCGCCCATTACGTGCTCCGTCCATGGCCCTGGATCCTCACAGCCTTATGTTCCATCATTATTTTCCCAGAATTGAAGGATATCCAAGCCGCGTTTCCCAATGCGGATCCGAGATTGATCGGTCATGACAGTGCCTTTCCTGCGATGCTCAAATTCTTACCAATCGGCTTCGTGGGGCTGATGGTTGGCGGCCTGATCTCGGCGAACTCATCCACAATCCTCACTCATCTCAATTGGGGTTCTTCCTATTTGGTTCACGATTTTTACCGCCGATTCATTTTGCGTAACGCAACAGAGAAACACTATGTGAACACAGGTCGAGTTTGCAGCGTTCTGCTTTATATCGTGGCGGCATTGATCAGCCTCGTGATGACCACGGCCCAGGAAGGCTTTGAAGTCCTCATCTCCATCGGCGCTGGAACCGGTCTCCTCTATCTCCTGCGGTGGTTCTGGTGGCGCATCAATGCGTGGTGCGAGATCGTGGCGATGGTGAGTTCCTTCCTCGTTTCACTCCTATTTTTTATTCTGAAGAAGACTGACCACGAAATTCCGTTCGCTCACACGGTCTTATATTCCGTCGCTTTTACAACGGTCAGTTGGATCATCGCTGCGTATATCGGCACTCCAACCACCCGAGAACGGTTGGTTGATTTCTATCGCAAAGTGCATCCTGCAGGCCCCGGTTGGACAAGAATCCGACGCGCGGCAGGGGTCAGCAGGAAGGAAGCGGCACGCCATGGGGACAACATGGGCACCGCGTTTATGGGTTGGGTCAGCGGCTGCCTCGCGATTTGGTCCTCCCTGTTTGCGATTGGCAACCTCTTGTACGGTCGTATTTCGACCGCCCTCGTTCTCCTCCTTATCTTTGCGATCAGCACAATAATCCTGATCTGGGTAGTTCGAAACCTTTGGCGAACCAACGCAACACCCGCCGAACCAGCAGCTCCCTAAAAGATCCTCCAACTGTCCGAACGTGATCGTGCGTCTACACAACAATGTCTCGGAGCACCTTACCCGCGATACTCGTGAGTCGGACGTCGAGTCCCTGAAATTTGATTGATAGCCGCGTGTGATCAATCCCTAACACTTGCAGCATCGTGGCGTGCAAATCGTGGACATCAGTCGGGTTCTCAACCGCAGCATAGCCCAGCTCATCCGTGGCTCCATAAACGATGCCCGGCTTGATGCCCCCACCACAGAGCCACACAGTGAACCCGGCGTTGTGATGATCGCGCCCATCGCCTTGGCTCATCGGAGTTCTCCCAAACTCACCCGCCCACACAATCAGCGTATCCTTCAACATATCTCGTTGCTTCAGATCCGTGATCAGTGCCATGCACGCACGATCCACTTCCTCTGCCTTATACTCCACCCCCTGCTTCAGACCCCCGTGGTGATCCCAATCCTTGTGATACAATTGAATGAACCTCACCCCGCGCTCCGCCAGACGCCGTGCCAATAAGCAATTCGATGCAAACGAACCATCCCCAGGCTTGCACCCATAAAGCTCCAGCATCGTTTTTGGTTCCGCTGACACATCCATCAACTCCGGCACGCTCGCCTGCATTTGAAACGCCATTTCATACTGCGCGATTCTCGTCGTGATCTCAGGATCATCCACGATGGCATCCCTCTGCATATTCAACGCATTGATCGTCTGCACCACGTTCTGTTGCTGCGAACGCGTCACCCCGTCAGGTGTCCCCAAATACAACACAGGCTCCCCTTGACCCCGCAGATGCACCCCTTGAAAACGGCTTGGCAAAAAACCTGGTGCCCATTGACGGGCTGCGATCGGCTGATTCTGCCCCCCCCGTCCCAGCGACGTCAGCACAACGAAACCGGGCAAATTCTCCGCCTCGCACCCCAGCCCATAAGTCAGCCAAGAACCCATACTCGGCCGCCCCGCAATCTGCGACCCAGTGTTCATAAACATATGAGCTGGATCATGGTTAATCGCCTCACTCGTCATCGAGCGCACCCAGCAAATCTCATCCGCCACAGACCCAATGTTTTTAAATAATTCGCAAATCTCAACGCCGCTCTTTCCGAATCGTTTGAACTTATGTTGCGGTCCGAAACACGTCAGCTTTTGCCCCTGTAATTGCGCGATCTGCTTTCCCTTGGTAAACGATTCCGGCATCGGTTGACCGTGCATCTCGGTGAGTTTCGGCTTAGGATCAAACGTCTCCAGATGCGACGGCCCACCCGCCATCGTCAACCAAATCACCCGCTTTGCCCGTGCGGGAAAATGCAACGGATTCACCACTCCCGGCCAACGATCGCTCTTGGCCTTCGCCGCTTGCAAAACGTTAGGATCACACAGCGACGCAAGCGCAAGAGCTCCGACTCCCTGCGACGCACGGCCTAGGAACACACGTCGGGTCTGTTGTTGCTGCAAAAATTGGCGGATTTCGGTCGATGACTTCATGTCTCAGGAGCGGGTAATGGTTTCGTGCAAATTCAGCAAAGTGCGGGCAACATCGGTCCAAGCCGCAAGCTCGGCGGGATCCAGAGCTGCGGGTGCGGGAGTGGCCCCGACTTTCAGATAACGAGCCGCTGCCGCAGGATCACGTTGGAATTCGGCAAGATGTTTGTCGAACAACCTCCGAACGGTCACCAACTCCTCAGCTCGTGGTGAGCGAGCCACCGCTAGCCGCCATGCCCACACCAGCCGTGCCGAAGTGTCCCCTTGGCATTCTTGCAAAATTCTCACCGCCAACGAGCGTGCCGCCTCGACATAACTGGGATCATTTAATAGCACAAGAGCCTGCTGTGGAATGTTCGAACGATTCCGTTCCGCAGCACATTCCTCACGGGTCGGCGCATCAAACGCCAATAGACTCGGATGAACAAATGACCTTTGCCACCAAGTATAAAGCCCACGCCGATACTGCTTGTCCCCCAAGCTCGCTTGATACGTGCGCTGCGGAAAATTTAGATTCTCCCAATACCCCGCCGGTTGATACGGATTAGCACTCGGTCCACCAACTGATGGACTTAGCAAACCAGCCAAACTCAGCGCGTTATCCCGAACCAATTCCGCTTCCAGCCGCCAGCGACCCTGCCGTGCTAAGCCTCGATTCTCAGGATCCTTCCCCAAATTCTCACGCGAACCCTCCGACTTTTGACGGTAGGTTTCGCTCATCACCATCAGCCGGATCATATGCTTCACATCCCAGCCACTATCCCGAAACTCACACGCCAACCAATCGAGCAACGCACGCTGCGGCGGGGGTTCCCCTTGTGCTCCAAAATCATCCATCACTTTGGAAAGTCCCATCCCAAAAAACTGCTTCCAAAATCGATTCACAACCACACGAGCCGTCAACGGATTCTCCGGTGCGACCAACCACTCAGCCAAATCCAAACGACTCAACCGACGACCTTCCACCTTAGCTTTCCCCAAGGTCAGAAACGCTGGCAACGCAGGCTCCACCTCCGGACCCGTTTCCACCATCCAATTACCTCGAGGTAAAATACGCACCGTCCTCGGCGAATCATTCCGCTCCGTCACCAAACTCCGTGCCACCTGACCTTCAAAATCACTCTTCGCCTTGCGTGCCGCCGGCAGCGCCTCCCGCAACACCTTCATTTCAGGTGCCAACGTTTTATAATGAGCGAAAAGTTGACCACTCTGCTTCACATCTCGTTGCGCTGGGGGGATTTTTAACAACGCAGCAAACTCCGGAACCACCACCTCCGGCCCCAGCGATCGCACAGCCTCCTCACTCACCGTCCATGCCAAGCTAAAACGACCCAGATTATGCCCACCCGCCCCATGACGTTGCTGGATTTCGAGCGTCAACGTTTCCCCAGCCACCACCGTCAACGCCTCCTTCAAAGTGAGTTGTAGTTGCTGCGCTTTTCCTACCTCGGGCAAAATCGCCCAACCCGCCGAGGTGCCCTTGATATCCCCATCGATTGCCGACGCAGCCGTCCACCGCTGATACGGATTATTCTCCACCGCCACCGACTGTTCGACCGTCGCTTGCGCCGAGGCAAAACCCACCTTCCGCACTTCCTTACCCCCACGCTCCACACGTGCCACCACCTCCGTC
>WBXJ01000160.1 GCA_008933045.1 Verrucomicrobiota bacterium | reverse complement strand
AATCAGATTGAGCAACATTTGTTGAAGCACCTCACGGGCACAAGCGGCGATGGGCGGTGGATCCTGAAGTTCCACCCGAATGTGAACCTCCGGCGGCAATCGGTGATCTCCCAAAAGTCGCACAGTTTCGACCAACAGATCCTGTAAATTGCAAACAACCAAAGTTTGTTCTTCAATGCGCCCCAACCCTAACATGGCACGGACGATCCCGGCTCCTTGTTCCACCACCTTCTCGATTCGATCCACTCGAGTGCGAATTTTCTCCCGATCTTCTAGATGTGAACCGATGATCTGAGCTGAGCCTTTAACGATCGAAAGGATGTTGTTGAAGTCGTGGGCGATACCCGCAGCCAAAGTTCCGAGAGCCCGCATCTTCTGACTATGGAGTAATTCTTGGTTTGCCCGATCTAGCTCACGAGTGCGTTGTTCGACAATTTTTTCCACCTCTGCGTAACTGCGCATCAATCGCAAGTGACGATTAATCGCTAGCCCTGCAAAAAAGCCGATAATCACCAAACCTAAAACAGTGACACCCACCAATCGAGGATCACGGGACCAAGGCACAGTCACGCTAAAAGCGAGTGAGGTTGTGTTGGCATCCTTGTTACCGTTCCGATCCATCGCTCGCACTTCGACCGTATGATCACCGGCTCCAGCTTCTCGAAATCGTTGGACCGCAACATTGGTGAACGAGGACCACATACCTTCATCGAGGCGATACGAAAAAAACAGGCGGTTCTGCGCCGTATAATCCCACTTATCCTTCCCTGAAAACCTCACCGTCACTCCTTTCCCGTAATCTCCCACTTCCTCGATCTGAGGCAGCGCTGTGCGAGGCGAATCCAAATCGGCCTCGGCATGATACACCGCCACACCTCTCGACGTGCCAGCCCACACCTGCCCTTGTGGATCCAAAGCCACTTCGTAGACAACCCTCGAAGGCAAGCCCTCGTCCGTATCGTAGGTCAACCAAAGCCCTCCAACGAAATGCAATATGCCTCCTCCGGTTGCTACCCAAACCGAACCATCGCGACCTTTTTGAATCGTGTGGACTCGCTCGAGATTACCTAAGATTAACTCCCATTGCCTCCCTCGAAGCTCGTAGATTCCATCCATGGTGCCCACCCAGAGGCGATCCGCACCCACCTCCGCCAAACACGTCAACCGTTCACCTATCAGTCCCGAGTTGGCATCGGGTGCCGTCACCGTGCGTTCCCCTTGACGCTTCACAGCCAACCCACCCGGGCCGCCGAGCCAAACATCGCCGCCTGAAGTCTGAGTCATGAACCACAACTCATTCGCCCACCCCCAATCAGGTTCTGGTTCAAGAAAATGATGAAACCCCGTGCCATCGAATGTCTCGATATGAAACACGTTCGGGTTATCGCGTTTCGTGGTTCTCACACAAAGCACCCCATCGGAAAACTGCCCGATGATTCTAACAAATCGTTGAGCGGGATGAACGATCGAATCGAATTGTCCCGTGGTCGGAGAATAAATGAGCGATCGCCCGTTGGATGAAAGTGCTAACCGACCGTCAGCTAAAGTGTAAATCGAATCATAAAACTGAAAAGCCGGCTCGAAATCATTAGGCCAAGGCACCAACGAACTTACCCCTTCACGATAACGCAGCAACCCATCAGGGCCAGCGACGTAGGCCACGCCCTCCTTGAAATCAAAATGCACGGCATGCACCGATCCTTCGAAGCTCGACAACGCGACCGGCGGGCGCCAGAGAGCGGGAGCGTAACGAGAAACTCCCTCGGGTGTCGCAATCCAAAAGACTCCATTTGTCTGCAACGCGACATCGTAATTGGGTCCTGCCTGAGGTTGACGAGTAAAGGGGCTCTGGTGCCCATTATCCCTTCGTAGCAGCGAACTAAAACACATCGCCCATTCAGACTTATCCCACACTTTCCACACCTGCCGCACTCGATCTTCCGTCAAAGGTTCGATTTCGATTTGACCTTTGATGAGTCGCACCACCGCTTTGCGAACGGGACTTTCATCCAACGTTCCCACCGTGATAACCGTCATGTCCGCATCTTCAAACGGACGTTGCAGGTTCTGGACTCCACTCTCCGCAGGGAGTCGGTACATCTGCCAGATCGTCTCAGAAGTGATTTTTCGCAACGGCGGTGCTACTTTGATAAAGCCATCAGAAGTGGTGATCCAAAGACCGCCATCCGATGATTCCTGCATTTCCAGAAACCGTTGCACAGGCAACTCCGATGCCTCTTTCAAGACGGTCAGTTGACGGGTTGATGCATCATATTCGATCAACGAATTCGGCAGCAGCACTAACACATGATTCAGCTCCGCCGGAACTAAAGAAATCGCTCGAAATTGCCACGTCGCATTATTTCTTAATTCCGACGCGATCCCCGGCACGGAATGTCGGCTCCATTTGCCACGGTCATAAAAAAGAAGCCCTCCTGCATCGATCGACCACAATTGCCCCGAACGACTCTCATACACCTTGTTGTTGACCAACCCATCCGCAGGAATATTTCGTTGCTCATAACCGTCGAGAATTGTCACGATCGGTGCCTCGCTATGATTTGCCAAAACATTGCCCCGAGGACTAACCGTCAACGTGGTATAATACCCTTCGCCTAACGGGAACGAACGAATTTGCACGCCACGTTCTGCTTGTGCCTGATCCAAACCAATACAGACCGCCAGGAGAAACATGAGGAATCTGCTCACTACCCCTCGTTGACACCGTTGGAGTCCATTAGTTTTCACGCTTCTGTTAGATGAGAAGTCGCGGTTCGGTTTGCAAACTGCACTCGATAAACTGATCTCGTAGAGTGTTGGCCCATTCTAAAAAACTAGGGAATTCCACCGCGGCTTTCACCAACAACCTCACCATGGACTCAACATCCCCACGGTGAACAAACTCCTCAGCAATCTGCTCCGCACCACAGTTGTGATAATTACCCAACGCAACGCAAACCGCCACCGATGCGTAACCAAATTCTTGATAAGCCGTCGCTTCGCAAGTTCCTCCCGGCATCAAAGCCCGTTGAAATTTAAAATCGGGGTTCTCAGCCGCCAAAAAATGCGAGATTTCTGTCAGATACCGCGTCCCGCGACTATCAAAAACAGAAGCTTTGTCCCCGGTCCGCACAATCACCCCCTGCCCCATCAACACTGGCGGAAGTTCCCGACTTGTTTCAAGAGAAACCACCAACGAGTCCTTCGGTAAGAGCCTGTGCTTTGCAACAGCTAGTGCGCCCCCAAAACCCACTTCTTCCGCCCTTGTCAAAACCGCGTAAACCATCTCGTTGACTCCCTGACGCTGCAACTCAATCAACGTGGCCAATGCGACCGCTACTCCAATTAAATCATCACATGCTCGGCCATAAATCAACGGGCCACGGCACTCAAAACTCGGCAAATCCCAGACAGCAAACATCGCCTCTTGCACCTCCATTTCCGTCTCCAAGCGATAAATCCTCCGCTTTTGATCCAACTGTTTTCCCAACCGTCCAGCGACGTTGCCGGGATGGAGTCTCAGAGGAACCCCCGGCACAAAATACTTCTCCCCCACCCCGCCCAAAAACTCCGCCGCCCAACCCAAGGCATCAATTCGCTCCAGCACGGCAAAGCCAGGATGGTCAAGGTGCGCCGCTAGCACAAGTGGTCGTCCTCGGTTCCCTGTTCTCACAAACAAGTTGCCAAAGCGATCCTGATAATGGTGAAGCCCATTCTCCCGTGCGATCGCCTCAGCCACAGTTCGAACCCCCGCCTCGTGATAGGGCGCGGTGGCGCATTCCATCAGTCGTCGAACCAACTCCATTAATTCGAGCGAACTTAGATTCATCGAAGAAAATCCGCACCCGCACTATCCGCAAAACGTAACCCTTCGGAAGTTAACCGAAAATGGTCTCTCGCCAGAATCCCCCAACCACGATCCTGCAAAGATTTCATTTCTTCCTCCCATCCATCCTGCAAATCCAGCCCCGTTACGGCCTTGAAGGAAGCAAATGACCACCCGAAAGGCATACGAAGGCCGAAAGCAGCGATCTCTCCTGCCCTCCGCACTTGTGAAAGCGATTCTACCGGTTCAAGTGCTCGCTGCCCTTTCTCAATCTGTTCACAATACATGGTCGTATTCGACCAATTACGGGTACGCACCCCCCATTCCTCGCCGACCCGAGGTTCAAAACCGGCCGCGCTAGGTCCCAATGCCCAGTAAAAACCTCCTCGCCAATAATTCACATTATGCCGACAGGCCCGCGAAGGAACCTCTCCACTTCCCGAACCCTTAGCAAAATTAGCGACCTCATAACGTTCATAACCACCCTCCTGCGCTCGAGCCACCAAACGCTCATACATCTCACAGGCCAACTCCTCATCCACATCAATCTCGCCTGCCTGAAGCTGAGCAAACAATGGGGTATCCTCCTCGTAAATCACCTCGTAACACGACAGGTGCTCCGTTTGCATCGCCATCGCCTCGTTCATCGTTGCCTCCCAAATAGGCATCGTTTGTCCGGGAATCGCAAACATTAGATCAATGTTGATGTTTTCAAATCCGGCCTTCCGTAAAATATCATACGACTTGAAAACCATCTCACGACTATGTATCCGTCCCAGACGGTCGAGCAACGCTTCATCGAGGGACTGAACCCCCATCGAAATCCGGTTCACCCCGAACTCTCTCAACAGTTTTGCTTTATCAAGAGAAACCGTGGCCGGATTACATTCCACCGTCCATTCATCCGCACCCAACCACCCCACCTTGTCCATCGTATGAAATACTTTTTCCCATTGGCGCAAATTCAGAATTGACGGGGTTCCCCCACCGAAAAACACCGTTTTTAAGCGGGTTCCATCGGCCACCATTCTCATCTCTTCGGTCAAAGCCGCCACGTAGCGATCCACACCATCGCCCCCGGGCAGATGCGAGTAAAAAGCGCAGTATTCGCATTTGTGAGCGCAAAATGGAACATGCACATAAAGGCTGGTCACCACGCCAGCCGGTGGAGGCGAATCATCTGCTTTGACTGGACTCGGGGCAAACGATTCCACTTCACGGCCACTCGCCGGCACACCTCGTAACAAGTTGAGATTGGGTTCAGTAGTTTTCATTCACACAGCAATACCTGCTCAAGCATCTCGGGTAACTGCCGCAACAATGCCTCATCGAACGCCACCATGTCCACACCCGCACCCACCGCTTCGGGATGCAACCGCTCCCCTTCCTTCGCCGTGAAACCAATGATCGGAATATGAGCTGTTTCCCCACTTTGTTTGAGAGTTGCAATCACCTCAGCGACACTGCCTTGAGCACTAAAAAGATCCATCAATAAAACGAGCGGTTTTTCCTTCCTCACAATCGCGGGAACCGTTGCCAAATCCGACAAGCTTTGCGCCCGATACCCAATATCTGTTAACCGATTCACCAACTGGCTGCCTAAAAGCAACCGTTCATAAAACACCATCGCCAACGGTTTCGTCATAATTCTCTCATCCGACCACTACATCATGCCCGAAGCAAATTGCAAAATGTTTTGAACCTCAGCTTTTCCTACTCTAATCTTTGACCGTTCTGAACTCTATGCCTGTCCTCCTGTTGCGTCGATTGAACTATCGCTGTTGGTTTCTCGTGCTGGTTGGCTTTTGCCTCACAGCACACCTCTGCACCGCCGCAAGAGTTGTCAAACCGCCACCCACAACGACTGGTCTAATAATCAATGGGATTCCCTACCTTTACCTCGACTCTTGGGCACGCCAACACGGCATGGAATGCCTCTGGGATGGGAAAAATCCTGAGATAAAACTCAGAGCTCGGTGGGGTAACGCCTCCTTATCTCTCGATTCACGAAACGCCTCCATCAACGGCATCAATCTTTGGCTTTCATACGGCATTCGCATTCAGAATAATCGACCGATCATCGCCCAACGCGATCTTCGCAACGTGATCGAAGCATTACTATTCCCTAGCAAACCTAACCCACCTCGACCCATCCGGACCATTGCGATCGATCCTGGCCATGGCGGAAAAGACCCAGGCTTCATGCTCGGCGCACGAGCGGAAAAAACTTACAATCTCTTGCTTGCACAGGAGGTTCGGGAACTTTTGTTGGCCGCTGGGTTCAAGGTTGTTTTTACCCGCTACGATGACCGCTTTGTCGAACTGGAGGATCGGCCTCAACTGGCCCGTCGTGCTGGCGCGGATCTTTTGGTGAGCCTACATCACAACTGCGCCGTGAATAACACCGAGGCCAAAGGCGTGGAGACCTACTGCGCCACTCCGCTAGGCACGGCCTCCACCAACGGCGGCGGCCCCCGCGAAAAAGCGGAACCTTCCAACAAATTCGACGACCAAAATATTCTCCTCGCCTACGAAATTCACAAATCGCTCGTGCGCAGTCTCGAGATGAACGATCGAGGGGTTCGACGAGCGGGCTTTGAAGTTTTGCGAAAGGCATCCATGCCCGGCGTCCTCATTGAAGCAGGGTTCATGTCTAATCTGGATGACGCAAAAAAAGTCTTCGATCACAAGTCCCGTCAACAACTCGCCCGAGCGATTGTTGACGGAATACTTTCATACAAACGAACCATGGAACGTGGCCTCGCCCCAAATCAAAAGTGAGCCAGGCCTACTTTCACCGCGAAGGTTGCTTCCGAGCAGCCTAACCCTCGCGATTAAAGTTGGGGATTTAGGTTAAGTTTGCGGTTCTGGGTCCCATTGACCAATGTGCAGATACTGTTTCACTTTTCGTCGCTCATACCTGCTTTTCAGCGGTTTGCCAGAGCGATCAACTACCCCACGGAAGGGGTGTTT
>WBXJ01000159.1 GCA_008933045.1 Verrucomicrobiota bacterium | reverse complement strand
CGAGAAGAACTCCTCGACCTCATCCGCTTCCTAACCCACCTAGGCCAACCCCCCAACCCCTAACCAACAACCAAAAAACACACTTTTACTTGCCACAACCCTCCCCCAGATGTAAATTCGGTAGAGAATAAGCGGGTGTGGTTCAATGGTAGAATGTGGCCTTCCCAAGGCTGAGACGAGGGTTCGATTCCCTTCACCCGCTCCATTCATTATCAACCACTTAGGAAGAAGTGCAGTAAACTCGTCAAGGCGAAGACCGACTTCTTCTTCATTCGGCAACTCTCGGTTTTTGGCCATTCCAATCCTTGCAGGAACGGCGTTGGAGAAAGCTTTGGGGCGAAGCTGGAAGAATTGCTGCGGGGCATCGCCTGGCTGCCGGGTTGGCAGGTCGAGCATGTGGGTGGCGAGTCGCGACGGCCGTTTCCTTTTCGCGGAACGCGCCGACAACACGCACACCGATTCTGACCTGTATCGGATCGAGGTGGTGACGGGCGCGCCGGAAAACCTGACGCCGCACGCGTGACCCTCGAAGTAAAGAAATTCATCATCCCCGAGGCGCGCAGCGTTTCCGTGCGCATTATTCGTCCCGAGCGCGCTTAACGATTCACCAGACGATCACCGGGGGCAAGTTCGAGGCTTTCGATTGTTTCTGTCGGGCCGCCAGCATCGTCAAATCCGTGAGCTTGCATGGTGACACGTCCGCTCTTGAAGACGTTGACCAAAACCCAGACGTACTTGCGGTCATTGGGGTTTTTGCTCTCGCCGGGCTTCGCCTCGAATGGCGAACCGCCTGAGCCAGCGATGATTTGCCAAGCTGCCTGGCTGGGCTCTGGATGCGGTTGCATCGCGTGGTAAATGTGTTGGTGGCCGCAAAAATAGGTGGCGCCATACTCCTCAATCAGCTTCCAAAAAACGTCCCGCTCTTCCGGAAATATATCCAATCCTTTGGCCTTGCCCTCCTTGGCTTGGCTAAAATGGTAGGTAAAGGCCATTTTGTGGCCAAAGACGAAAAAACGGCGGTTGCCGCGTTCGCGCGCAGCTTTGAGGTCCGCTGCCATCCATTGTATCGGCGCGTGCGAGTCATGACCGACGGAATCCGTGTTCAACATACAAAAGTGCAGGCCCCGGCAGTCAAACGAATAACTCAATTGCCGCTGGTCTGTTTGATTCCCATCCGGCCCGCCAATTGTGGGCGCGTGGTTGCTGTTCCACCCCTCAATCGGACTCCCGGTTGCCTCCTGCCAACGATTGGTGTCCAGGATCAAATCTCCCATATTCGCGCGCCACGCATTTTCAGAAGCGGCTTGGGCGACCTTGTCGGTCACGCCGTCGAGTTCGATCTTGATCTGCATCTCGTGATTTCCGGGAATTGGAACCACGTAAGTTCCGCTTTCCAACAAGCCGGCCACCATGCCGCGCCAATAGGCGTACTGCCGGTTTAAGACTGCGGCGTTTGTGGTGTAACCCATGATCATGTCACCGTTGAAAAAAAGCGCCGCAGGTTTTTGCGCCTGGATTTCACTCAAAATTCGCGCCAGCGGGCGGGTGTGTTGCACCCAAATCCGATCCTGAGCCGTCGCCTCCGGCAGGTTCGCGTCGTAGCGTGAATCGCCCACCGTGGCGAAAGAGAAAATGACCGCATCCTTCGCGGCTCCGGCTGCCTTGTCTGCCAGGCAGGGCAGGGCAGGGCAGAGGAGCAGCCATGCCAGCACGCTCAGGGTCGAAGCGCTGATTTTGTTGGATTGAGTTTTCATGGGCAGGCTATCGCAAACCGGTTGATAGACTTACGGAGGAGTTAAACCATCCACGGAAGTTCCGTCGTGACTCCAGTGAATGTCTGATCGCGCCGGATCCGAAGGCTTTCCATTGAAGCCCACGGTGACGTAAGAATACTTGTAGAAGGCAG
The DNA here is from genome assembly GCA_008933045.1 of Verrucomicrobiota bacterium. GTDB lineage: Bacteria > Verrucomicrobiota > Verrucomicrobiia > Limisphaerales > SXQI01 > SXQI01. The sequence continues at coordinate 4,971 of WBXJ01000159.1, read as the reverse complement.
CATGCCCGTCGCTGAAACCAATATTGCCGCCGGCGTTGTGCCGCGATGAAAACCGGCTGGTGTAGTTTTGCGGGCTGCCAAGCGTGGTGGCTTTGGTGGTGTCGGTCCCGAAATAGGGAGTCTCCGTCGAGAGCACCCGGTTGTCCGAAAACATCACAAACGCTGCCGGATTCCTTACCATCTCTGTCCGCAGGCGGGCCACTTGCGTTTTGCCATTCCGTTCCCACATTCCCTTCGAGTTCATCCCATACTGAAAAATGACGCGATCAGCGGAAATCAGCGGGTCCGTCGGCTGCGCCACGGCGGTCGGGCAATGAAAAATATTTTTGCCTCGATTGTATCGCTTGTACGCGTCCGGCCCTTCAATCGCGTACGTGTAGAGCGGCTGAGATTTGATATACGGCGGCAGAGCGCTGAACCAGGCGTCCCGCCCGTACGCCGTGCCGGCTGCTTTGTTGACAAATTCCACATCCGTCAGGTCCAGCCAGGTCGGAGTGTCCTCATTGCCCGGAAACCCCGGCGTCCCATTCGGAATCTTTGTGGCGGGAAAATACTCATTGTTGTCGTCCACATACATCGTTTGCGCCAAGCCCCATTGCTTTAGGTTATTCAAGCAAACCGCGCGTTGGGATTTCGCCTTTGCCTTGGCCAGAGCGGGCAGCAACATGCCTGCGAGAATGGCGATGATGGCAATCACCACAAGCAACTCGATCAATGTAAAACCCTGCCTGGGTTTGTTTCTCATGGGCGTCTTAATTTTCTTCTTCAAAACCGTGGGCGCGCGAGTGTTGAGCGCGCGCGTCTACTTCAATATAAGGGCCGGAGTGTTGCGGTTCGGTGGCATTGATGCGTCATTACGGTTACGATTGTCGAGCAATTCCAAAGGCATCGGCTCCGCCGAAAAACTTTGAGCGAAATTAACCGTTTCGTAATGCAGAGGACATGAGATCGCCATCTTTTCCCCGCAACGTGGAAGTGACAGACAATATTTGACCCCCAAATCTAAATGAAAATGCACCTATTTCGTGAACTTGCGGCCAAAGCCGCGCTTTTGCTCGTGATGACGGCGATTCCGGGCGAGATCGCCCTTGCCCAGGCACCTCAATTTACCCCCGGCAAGCTAGCCGTATTGCAATTAGGAGACGGCGGAACCGCCCGCGGCGCCGTCCCATCGGACATTTGGGCGAGCCGCCAGACCCCTTATTTTATTGATCAATTTGATCCAAACGGTGTCAATCAGACCACCCCGAGTTTCCAAGTTGCGATCCCGACCAACGGTCCGAATTCCCTCTGGGTTAACGGCAACGCAGGCACCGAAGGCAATATGACTTTGTCCGCCGACAAGAGCGTCCTGACCCTCGGCGGTTATTGCGGTGACATTTGCTCCATCTTTCCCACCGCCCTGCCGACTCCACCGCTGGCGCCGTCCAACCTCAGCTATGATCGCGGCATCGGCAGCGTGGACGCTTTCGGAAACTACGTGAATGTCTATCGCGGGGCATCTTGGTATGGCATCGCCCAAGGCAAGACCAACCCCCGGGGCGTCACTGCCGATGGCTCTGGCAACTTCTGGGGATGCGGCAACGGCTACGGCAGCCTCTATTTCAACGCCAACACCGGCGACAGCCCCATCCAAGTTCAAAACATCGTCCTGACCTCATGCTCGAAGATTATTAACGGCGCTCTTTACGACAGCGTGAAGAGCGGTGAATCGGCTGGTCTTCCTCCGGGAATCTATTCGCGCGTTCATTTTGATCTCTCCCCATTTCCATTGCCCAATCTCGCATCGTTCCCGCAATTGGAAATCCCGGTGCACCCGCTCTACCAGAATTGCATCGGCTTTGACATCAATCCTCAGGGCAATGTCGCTTACGTCGCGGACAACAAAGCTGGCATTCAGAAATACGTGAAGACGGGCCAATCCTGGAAGCTGGCCTACAATCTGAGCGTCCCCGGCTACACCAACTGGACCACTGGCACCATCGTTGATCCGAATAGCACCGCAAATATGGTCGGCTGCTTCAGCGTCGCGGTTGATTGGAGCGGGGCCAACCCCGTTGTTTTCGCGACCACTGCGGACAGTCCCGGCTTCGACCCTCGCGACGCCAAAAAGAGCTCGATGGTCTATTATGGAAACCGCGTCATTCGCATCAACGACACCAATACCGTCGCCACGGGCGAAAACATCATTGCCACCACAGGCATTCTGACAACGGTGGTGCAAGCGCCGGTACCCGATCCTGCGCTCAACAAGAATTACGTGGTTTACAAATCCGTCACCTTTACCCCAGACCTTCGTCCGAACATCGTCAGCCAGCCTGAGAGCCGTTCCGTTGTTGCCGGTGACAGTGTCACTTTCACAGTGGGCGCCTCGTCAAAGTACAATTTGACTTATCAGTGGTTCAAGGGTGAAGACACTCTCTCCCCTGAAATCACTGCGACTTTGGCATTGAACGCGGTCGATCTCGCCGCCGATGGCTCCACGTATCGCTGCGTCGTTTCCAACAACTACGGTTCGGTGACAAGCTCGATCGTCACTCTCTCGGTCACATCCGTGGCGACGCTTCCTGCAATCGCATCAGTCCAACGCATCACGAATTACGTCGGCAACAACTTCACCATCACCGCGCACTTGGGCGGAACCGATCCCAAGAGCGGCTTCCAATGGTACACCAACGGCGTTGCCCTCACGGATGCAGGAGAGTTCTCCGGCGTGAACACCAGCACGTTGCACATCATTAACGCCTCCACCAACGCCGCCGCCATCTATTCGATTTCCGCCCTAAACGTCGCAGGTCCGGCCACACTCGATGTGGCCGATCTCACTGTTGCCTACGCGGCTCCGTTGTTCGTGCAACCACCCTCCGGCATGACCACATTCATCGGAAGAAATCCGAGTTTCACCGCTTCCGTTTCAGGTTATTTACTCACGAATACGTGGTATTTCTCGACCAAGACGAACCTGACGGGAACGACCTTAACGCCTGTGACACTTGGTGGCAGGTATGCGCAAACGGATGTTTCCGGCCAGCCTGCATTGACAACTCTTGATGTCACCGGAGCGATTGCCCTTGACGCGACAAACTTGGTTCTCGTGGTTAAAAATCCGAGCGGTTCCATCACAAGCGCTCCTGTTTCCTTGAAGCTCGTGGTCCAACCCTCGTCCCACACCTTCGTTTCCTACACGGCGGCGGGACAGCTCTACTCGCAGGATTTTGACACTCTGCCAACTCCTGGCGGCGGCAGTTTTGAAGCCGCCAATGGGCAGAACATGACCTATGTGATGACCAATTTCGTCGGCATCGCCACGAACATTGTATTCGCGGCCGCGAACGCGAGCGTGGAAATCAATTACTCTTTGGATAACCCCGTGGACTTTGGTTACCCGGTCATTCCCAACGGCAAAATTGGCGGATTTGGTCTCAGCAAAAAAATGAGCGGCTGGTATGGCTACAGCGAAAAGCCGTTGCTTTTCGCCGCGACCTCCGGCGACCAGAGTGCCGCCGGCCTCATCGACAACGGTCAGAATTACAACAACCTCAATGGGCTGACTACCACCACCACCAATCGGGCGCTGGGCTTGTTGACCTCCTCGAGGAGCGGCACCATTGCCTTCGGCATCGCTTTGGTAAACAATTCCTCAGCCACGCTGAATCGCATTAATCTTGGATTTACCGGCGAACTGTGGCGTAACAATCCCATCCAACAACCGCTCGCCTTCGGTGTGTTGGTTGATCCGAACGGAACCGCTTCCGCCTTCCCCACCAACGAAGTCAACAGCAGCTCTTTGACCTACGTGGATAGTTTAACTCTCAAGTTTCCGACCTCGCTCGGCACCGAGGTTTACGATGGCACTTTGCCAGTCAACCAGTCCAACCTGAGCGCAGCCGGTTTGACGATTCCCGACTGGGCTCCTGGCTCGACGCTGTGGCTCGTCTGGCAATCTTCAACCGCCGCAGGCGGCGCGCAAAACGTGGCGATTGACAACGTGAGCTTCTCCGCTGGCGTGGTTGCCGCTCCCGCAGTGGCTGTTGAGCCTTCTGCGCAAATCACGCCCGTCAGCGCCAAGCTGCTTGCCACCGTTAATCCCAACAGCGGCGACACCACGACGCACTTCGAGTACGGAACCAGCGCTCAATATGGCAGCGTTACTTCTGACAGCAACGTCGCCAGCGGCATCAGCCCAGTTTCGACCTCCGCAGTCCTCAGCGGGTTGCTTCCTGGAACGAGCTATCATTTCCGAGTCGTTGCGATGAACAGCTTGGGAACGACCTACGGCGCAGACTCCACGTTTGTCACCGCTCCGCTCCCCCGTCCGACCTTGGGTTTGATGTCTTACAATATCGGCGGTTTCCATTTCAGCTTCACCAGTCTCGCGGGTCTCAGTTTCTCCGCGCTGGCCACGAGTGACCCGACCCTGCCTCTCAACCAATGGCAGAATCTCGGCCACCCTGTTGAAACCTCCGCTGGTCACTACCAGTTCACCGATGCTGCGGCGCTCAACGGCGCCCAGCAGTTCTACATTCTCAGCCAGCCATAATTGGCTGTGACGCGGAATCTGGAATGTCTGTCCAAGATTCCATTTGAAGTTACGAGGGTGGGGCGGACGAAAGTCCGCCCTTTCGCTTTCCATAACCCTGCCAGCTAGTCAGAACGGGTGAAATCAACAGAGCAGACGCTTCAAAAACCCCAACGAGCTGCTGTTTTTGGCGTCGCGAGGGCTGCAGCCTACTACCGATGTCCTGCCACGCTCACCGACGCAGACGACACCGCCGCCGGCATCGTCGCGTGGGCGCGCTCGCAACAACTGACGGAAGTCGTGGGATTCGCTCCGGCCTGAAGTCCCTGCTCCGGTTGACCGTGTTGGTTAAAAATGATGATCAATCCCATCTTTGGAACTGAAGTCCACCGTCATCTTCGGGATGCACCGGTTGGATTCCTTATCCCCAACTCCCGATTGCCATCATTCTG
>WBXJ01000158.1 GCA_008933045.1 Verrucomicrobiota bacterium | reverse complement strand
TCTTCTCGGTCGCCGAGCTTTCCGAGCGCGACGGAGGATGATCCCGTGCTTCAGCTCGTGTCGGCAGCGCCCGACGGATTTGCCAACAGCGAGGAGCGACGGCTGATGTATGTGGCGCTGACGCGGAGCAAGGGGCGGGTCTATCTGCTGCACTCGACCAGCGAGCCCTCGCAGTTCGTGGAGGAGCTGCTCGAGCGCGAGAATGGCAAGATGGAGGTGCTCGGCCGAGTGTCGGACCGGCTGCTCTGCCCGCGCTGCGAGGGGCGGACCATCCTTCGGCGAGAGGGCGATGGCTGGGTGATTTGGGGCTGCATGCACTTCCCGATGTGTGATGGTCGGCTTGCGGCTTGCGAGGGCTGCAACGACGGGGCGATGGTCGCCGTGGACTGGCAGGTGATGGAGTGCAGCGGCTGCAAGACCCGGGTGGAGCGCTGTGCGCGTTGCGAAGAGGGGCACCTGAAGCTCCGCACGAACAGCCGCGACAAGTCGAAGTTCTGGGCCTGTTCGAAATGGCGTGCCGACGGGACCGGCTGCCACTTCACGCGGAACGGGTGAGGGTCTGAACCGCGGAGCGTCCAGAAAGCAAATTCCTATCAGTTTTTTTGAGAAAACAGACAAGGCTGAAAAGGAAGCCACGCACGTCAGGCGCGTTGCTGGCCATGGCAGACCGCGACCTGGAGCCGGTGGTCGAGCCCACGTAATCTTTCGAGTTTAACCTTTTGGCATCCGTTTTGGTTGTTGCCGCTCATCGAGCTAAGACATGCAGTTTTTTATTCTTTGATGCGTAACCCTTCGAGAAGTTGAATTGAAAAACTTTCGTGAAGTTTTCTTTAACCTCAAAAACTAACTGCGGCGAATCCCCCGTCTCACGGGCGTGATCTGCTCAAGATTTATCGCGGCTATCAAAGTCCGTCACAAAAAACAGGAAGCGAGCACGGCGAGCGATGCAATCGTTGGACCCTCGACCACCAGCGGTGACCCAGACCGCCAACCTCTCAAGGCCCGTCTGCAAAATTTCTAGGTGATAGCCGTCGTCTAGGGTTTCGCGTTCGCCTTCGGTTTCATCGTTCACACCCAAGGAACGAAATAAATCGCGCAGGGCTGAAAGTGGATGAGGGGGGGGGCGGGTTGACACGGTTTCGCGATTGTCGCTCGGCTCAGGGCAGCCTAGAGCGTTGGGGCGGGACTCTGGATCTACTTCCGGCACGATGGCGGAGGCCAGCACCGGCACCGACTGCAATTCTCAAAAGGCGGCTTCCACCGACCCAAAACGCGTTGGATCCATTTGAACGGACTTCCTCTCACAAGCCACCGTTAAACAAGACGGAACAAGGCTAAACACCTGCGATTGCGTAATTGAAAACCGTAATACATTTCAATTTCTTACCCGTCTTGTTTTCTTAAGTCGTTGACTTTGAACACTTTACGAGCATGGCGGAAGAGGAGGGATTTGAACCCCCGGTACCCTTGCGAGTACGCCTGATTTCGAGTCAGGTGCCTTAGACCACTCAGCCACCCTTCCCGCCTGCACGATTCAATGGAACATTCCAAAAAATCGAGGAAGAAAGTTACATCGAAACTCTCTGCATTGTAAAGGTTGCGTTGAAGGTTTTCTACTCACGTAGCGCTCGCGTAACTCCTGTCGCTCCTTACGTCCGAGCACTCCTCCGTCCATCAATCGTTGATACGCGGTGTGTCCCGGTTCGTATCGCTTCTTCCATCCACTCTTCTCCCCGGTGTCTTTAAATTTGAGTCAACGCGGTATTTTCCTCAGCCGGTAAACCTCATCAGATGGACACGATGTAGTGGGGCTATTCCAGATTTTTTTGGTTCGTTTCTTGACTTGAAGGGGTTCGAGACCGATATAAAGACAAACGGATATGCTTTGTGATATTTGCAAACAGAATTTTGCCACGGTTCATCTGACTCAAATCGTTTGTCAGGAGACGAAGAAGATCGATCTGTGTGAAGCCTGCTCTAAGGAGAAGGGCGTTGATGATCCTACGGGGTTCTCGATTGCCGACCTGCTTCTTGGGTTGGGTGCGACGCAGGAGATAGACCAATCTGCGGGGGGCAAGAGCTTGGTGTGCCCGCATTGCGGGTTTAAGCAGTCTGATTTTAAAAAGGCGGGTCGATTAGGTTGTTCTGAATGTTATCAGCTTTTTAATGAAGGCCTGGAGGCGTTGCTTAAAACGATGCACAAAGGGACTCGGCATGTCGGAAAAGTTCCGCAGTTTTATCGCCAAACCCAAGATTTAGGAGAAGAGCTCCAGAGGTTACAGAAGAAGCTTGAGAAGGCTATCTCGGATGAAAAATTTGAGGTCGCAGCAATGTTGCGTGACGAGGTCCGTAATCTGCGGGCTCAACTTAAGTTAACAGTCGCCTAAGCCACCGATGAGCATCGACGAATTTCTCAGCAGCCCAACTCGATCAAGCCAACGTTCGGGTCCTCATGACAGGATTGTGCTTTCCAGTCGCGTGAGGCTGGCACGGAACTTAAGGCAATTGCCGTTTCCTGGATTTGCCAAAAAACACCAACGGATTGCTGCGTTGCAGACGATTCGACCTGCGGTGGAGTCGTTGCCCGTGATGGCGGACGCTTTTTCCGCGACGATGGATAGCTTGACGAACCTGAACAAGCAGATCCTCGTAGAACGCCACCTGATCAGCCGTGAGCATGCGGCGAAGACTACGGGAAGTGGCTTTGTGTTGAACAAGGAGGAAAGCCTCTGCGTTATGATCAATGAGGAGGATCATCTGCGAATGCAATCTCTTCAACCTGGTCTTCAGATTAGGGAAGCTTGGCAGGCTGTGGACCAGATGGATTCTGCCTTGGAGAAGAAGCTTGATTACGCTTATTCTCCGGAACTGGGATACCTCACAGCGTGTCCCACTAATCTTGGCACTGGCATCCGAGTCAGTGCCATGCTGCACTTGCCTGCGTTAGTTCTGAGCGAACAGATCAACCAAATCGTTCAAGCTGTCAACAAGCTTGGACTAGCGGTGAGGGGTCTATATGGCGAAGGAACTGAAGCACTTGGCAATGTGTTTCAAGTGTCTAATCAAATGACCTTGGGTGAGGCGGAAACGGATATTGTCGAGCGCCTCAACAAAGTGCTGGCTCAGTTGATCGAGCACGAAGAAAATGCACGAGCGACACTGCTTGAGAAGAAAACAAAAACTGTTTTTAATCATATCGGTCGTGCCTACGGGATTCTTGCTAATGCACATAGCATTTCATCGAAAGAGTCGATGAATCTGCTTTCGTTGATGCGCTTAGGATTCGATCTGGGATTGTTCCTAGGCGTTGATAGATTTCTCGTGGATGAGCTTTTCATCACGACCCAGCCCGCGCATTTGCAAAAAAAATATTCTGAGAAACTTACCGCAGAGGAACGTGACTTTTTGCGAGCAGACATGATGAGAGAACGGTTGAGCGGAGTCAACCGACCGAACACTGAAAAGTTTGATACCAGTGGTTCGCAATTGGACAAACCAACCGAGTAGTAGCACTTTAAGTCATTGATTTTATGCCAGACGAAGCAATGAACAATTTTACACCGCGCGCGCAACAGGTTTTGGCGTTGGCGCACAAGGAGGCGGATCGGTTCAACCACAACTTTGTGGGAACTGAGCACCTATTACTCGGCTTAATCAAGCTGGGTCAAGGTGTCGCGGTCAATGTCTTACAAAAAATTGGGCTCGATCTCGAAACGGTACGAATGGAGGTGGAAAAGGTGGTGGGGACAGGGCCTGATCAGAAAATGATTGGGAATATTCCTTACACGCCACGCGTGAAAAAAGTTCTTTCTCTTGCCGCTAAGGAAGCCAAAGCACTAAGCCACACATACGTCGGCACGGAACACATTCTGTTAGGTCTGCTGCGAGAAGGAGATGGTATCGCTGCGCGTGTTCTGAAAAACATGGATGTAGATATCGAGCTGACTCGGCAGGAAATATTGAAGGAACTAGACCCTAATTTTAACGCTGCTGAGGAATCTGCTCTAGGTGAAGGAGCAACCCCTGCTGGGGAAAAAGTTTCTGCGGATAAAAAAGGTGAAGTCAAGACCCCTGCTCTCAAGGCTTTCGGACGAGATATGACCGAGATTGCCCGAAAGGGAGACATGGATCCAGTGATCGGGCGTAAGCACGAAATTGAACGTGTCATACAAATTCTTTGTCGTCGGACAAAGAATAATCCCGTGCTATTGGGTGAGGCTGGCGTCGGTAAAACAGCGATCGTGGAAGGGTTGGCGCAAGAAATTGCCAAGGGTAATGTGCCTGAGCTTTTGCGAGAAAAGCGAGTGATCACCTTAGATCTCGCACTCATGGTGGCAGGGACCAAGTATCGAGGTCAGTTTGAAGAACGGATCAAGGCGGTGATGGATGAAATCCGCCGCGCCCGTAACGTCATTCTTTTTATTGATGAGTTGCACACGATCGTGGGTGCTGGTTCTGCCGAAGGCACCATGGACGCCTCGAACATCATCAAGCCCGCGCTCAGCCGAGGTGAGTTGCAATGTGTTGGAGCGACGACATTGAACGAGTATCGCAAGTATATCGAAAAAGATGCCGCGCTTGAACGCCGGTTCCAAAGTGTCAAAGTCGAGGCTCCTTCCATCGATGAAGCGATTCTTATCCTCAACGGTTTGCGCCAAAAATATGAGGATCACCACAAAGTAGCGTATACAAATCAAGCTCTGGAGGCCTGCGTCAGGCTCTCAGATCGCTATTTAACAGGACGTTTCCTGCCTGACAAAGCCATCGATATCATGGACGAAGCGGGGTCGCGTGCTCGGATCAGCTCGATGACTCGGCCACCGGATGTCAAGAACCTCGAGGCTGAGATCGAAGACATCAAGGCACGGAAAGAGCACTCGATCAAGGAGCAAGATTTTGAAGGTGCCGCCACCATGCGTGACCAAGAGAAACAGGCGAAAGAGAAGCTTGAATCCGTATTAGCTGCATGGAAAAGCGAACGCGAGGAAAAGCGCGTGCCCATTGGGGAGGACGATATCATGTTCGTCGTCGCGAAGTGGACGGGAATTCCGTTGCAACGAATGGAGCAAGGCGAGGCTCAGAAACTCCTGATGATTGAGCAGGAGTTAGGCCGCACGGTCATTGGTCAAAAAACAGCTGTTACTGCCCTGGCAAAAGCGTTACGTCGTTCGCGTGCGGATCTTAAGGATCCGAAAAGACCCATCGGCACTTTCGCCTTACTCGGTCCCACGGGGGTGGGCAAAACGCTGTTAGCGAAGACCCTCGCTGAAACCATGTTTGGAGATTCGAAATCATTGATCCAACTGGACATGAGCGAGTACATGGAAAAGTTTACGGTCACTCGTTTAGTCGGATCCCCTCCCGGATACGTGGGTTATGAGGAAGGTGGACAATTGACCGAGAAGGTCCGCCGTAAACCCTATTCTGTGGTGCTTTTTGACGAAATCGAAAAAGCTCACCCGGACGTCATGAATATGCTGCTCCAGATTTTGGAGGAAGGTAAATTGACTGACAACGTAGGTAGGGTCGTCGACTTCCGCAACACGGTGATTCTGCTCACTTCCAATGTCGGGGCAGACACAATCAAACGTCAAAGCACTATCGGGTTTGGAGCGAACTCCAACGAAACGAATTACGAACTGATGCGGGATAAAATCATGGAGGAAGCTAAGAGAGCTTTCCGTCCTGAGTTTTTAAACCGACTCGATGATATCATCGTTTTCCATTCACTCACCAAAGCAGATTTAATTGAGATTTTGAGCTTGGAGATCGAAAAAGTCATGGGTCGCCTTCAATCGCGGAATATTAAATTGATTGTGGATCAGAAAGCCAAAGACTTTTTGGTAGAAAAAGGGAATGACCCTGTTTATGGTGCCCGCCCTATGAGAAGGGCTGTCGAACGATTTCTGGAGGATCCATTAGCTGAAGAAATTTTACGCAACCGATTCCACGGTGACGAGCCAATCCTCGTGACCTTGGAGGGTGACAAGCTTGTCTTTACTCAAAAAGCGACAATCGAGAAAGTAGTCCAAGCCTGATTGGATTACCCTTATTGCACTCACCCAATCATATCGCTAATTGTCGTCTTGATGTTCTTGATTAGGTCACAGACTCTGGACTACTGGCCTATGGTCGAGTATGGCACAAATTATCAGAACTTTTAACAGCGGCATCCTGCAACTTGGAGAATTGACGATCCTGTTATGGGAGGTAGTTCGATCCTTGGTGCGCACCCGCCCTAATGGGACTGATTTTCTCTACCAGCTCTATTTCATAGGGGTCAAATCTCAGTCGGTTGTGTTAATTACCGGAGCCTTCACAGGAATGGTGCTCGCTGCGCAGGCTTACTTCCAGTTTCACAAGGTCAAGATGGACACCGGAACGCTCGCATTGGTGAGCGTCTCAATGTGCAGCGAACTCGGCCCAGTTTTGACTGCGCTCATGGTTGCGGGTCGAGTGGGTGCTTCGATGGCCGCGGAATTAGGGACAATGCGAGTGACTGAACAGATTGATGCCCTGCGGACGTTGGCGACGCATCCTGTGGATTATCTCGTCGTGCCACGGGTATTAGCAACGGTGATCGCCCTGCCCTTGTTGACTGGTGAGGCCATCCTCATTGGCATCTGCTCTTCGTACGCAGTGGGCGTGGGATTGATGAAAATCGATGGAGCCTACGCCTTGAAAAATCTACTTTATTACAGCAGCCCAGAAACGGTTTTCCAAGGTTTGATCAAGGCGACAATTTTTGGTGCAATCATTTCTATCGTCGGCTGTTACAAAGGGTTGAACTGTCGCGAAGGGGCAGAGGGCGTGGGACGGGCGACAACCGAGGCAGTGGTGATGATTTCGATTTCGATACTCATCACTAATTTTTTCCTCACACTTTTCTTAAGTCGAGCACTTGCGCCATGATTGAGGTTCTTAATCTCAAAAAATGTTTTGGTGACCACATCGTCCTCGACGGTGTCACGTTCTCCATCGAGAAAGGTTGCTC
>WBXJ01000157.1 GCA_008933045.1 Verrucomicrobiota bacterium | reverse complement strand
GTTCGGATTGTCACAGGCTCCTTTCCGATTGCATTCTTATCCGTAAAGCTCAGTGCCACACGCATCATCCGTGGCATTTGATTCGTATAAAACCAGTCCGCAACCCATTCGCCTTTCCGCGCATCAAAAAAATCTAACGCAAATTTTTTGACCTGTGGAGCAAGCACGATCGTATAAGGCTTCTCCAACTTAGAAGTCGCTTCAAGAATGGGACTTTGCATCAACAACAACTGGCCCTTCTCCGTGGAAAATGTCACCCGTCGCAGCCGCTCGCCTTCGAACACCCCACTCCCTGGAAACGACTCCGGCAAACGAGCCACAAAGCTGAGGAGCGCACCATCCCCAGAACTATCGGCAAAGAATGAATAATATTTGGCGTTGTCCGCGTACAACACCGCCGCAGCAAGCGACTCCTGCAGTGCCCGCAACGCCACACGCGTCCGTTGCACCTCTCCCGCTCGCGCCACACCCACCCGCGCTGACCGAAGCACCGCCGACCACGTGGAATAAATCGCGGCCATCACCATGGAGAAAATTCCAATCGCTATGAGAACCTCCACCATGGTGAACCCACGCGTTCTCGATCTACGCTGATGTGAAAGTGGAAATCTCATCGTTGAAGCCCTCCAGGTCCTCGGCTTCCGCTCGCGGGTCTGAACAACAAAACCTTGCTCGAGGACGCCACCACATGATGCCCCGCTGTGATTCCTCCCACCAGCAACTCCACCTCAAATAAACCATTCGTCCGAATCTCGGTGATAGAACCGCCGCAGGTATAACCCGGGTGCATATCCTCAAAATGCTTGATAATATCCCGAGGAATCTCCCCTTCCTCTAATCGGTTCGTCAGCGAGAGCTCCGCCACCACACTCGAAGCATCCAAACTGAACGGTTCGAGACTCCGCGCAGCCCGAACGCTCGACCCGACAAGGTTCAGAATCGCAAATGTTGCCATGAAGAAAATCGCCACCGCGATCATCACCTCCAGCAAGGTAAAAGCAGCAACTGTTGTTCCAGAGATCTCACCGGAACCCGGCCGTTTAGATAAATGAATGAGTTGCATTACGGAGGGGTGATTTCGTCCAACAATCCTGTCACTAGATCCGTCTTAAGCAAACGCTGTTCACCTTTGGGGTTCTTAGCGGCGATAAAAAATTCATCACTCGTCCCGTTCGGATAAAAGCGCACCCGCACCTCATCCACATCCGAGGCACCAATCTCGATATTATTAACGAACATATCCGAGAGCTCGACTTGCTCCCCCAGTGCCCTCGGAAATTCTGCAATCGTCGAACCTGCCTCGCTGGTTTTCCCAATCAACTCCGATGCAGATCCCTCATGATTCTCCCGCACCGGTGCCGCAGCGACATTCAACCGCCGATCCACGGTGATCACAAAATCATAAGGTGCACCCCGCAATATCGCACGCTCGCGGGCTAGTTTACAGCCCTCTGTAATGTCGTGAACCGCTCGGCTTAAATCGTTTTTATTCAATGCCCGCCACATCAAAGGCACCCCAGCAGTCATCGCGATTCCAATGATGCCGATGACGATCATGATCTCGATCAACGTAAAGCCCAACCGACTCGACGTTCTGACAGATACACTCTGGGGTCGAAAGGTCATCGCATGGAGGTTCCGATGCTTCCAGTGATGGCAAACATCGCGGAGAGAATACTGAACAACAAAAACCCAACACCCAACGCCATACAAATGATCATCGCAGGCTCGATCAGATTCGTAGCCACCCGTAACGACAGCGTCAGCTCGTTCTCATAGGTCGTGGCGATATTTTCCAACGCCCCAGGCACATCGCCCGTGTCCTCACCAATCTTCAGCAGATCCAACATCAGTTGTGGAAACATTTTAGACCGCGCCAACGGTTGAGCGAGTGTTTTTCCATCAGTAACCGCCTCACGAGTCTGCGCGATTGCTTCCTTCAATTTCACATTCGGAATAATTTGTTCCGTAATTTTCAATGCCGTTAACACAGGAACCCCGTTCCGCAAAAGCGTCCCCAAAGTGCGCGCAAACTGCCCGAACAAATTGAGCTTCATCACCGGCCCAAGCACAGGCGCATTCATTTTCCAACCATCGATCGCGCGCCGCCCTGCAGCAGAGGACTGGAATCGTTTGAACACCATCACGACCGTCGCAAGGATGATCAACAACAACCACCAGTAATGGTTCATAAAATTACTGAGATCCATCAGGAATTTGGTGGATGCCGGTAGAGGAACCTTGATCCCCTCAAAAATGGACATGAACTTCGGCATCATGAAGGTCATAAAAAATATAATGATGCCGACCCCGACCGACCCCACAATCGCAGGATAGATCAACGCCGCAACAAACTTCTGCTGAACATCTGCAAACCGCTCATAATGTTGCGAAAGTCGCACCAACACTTCCACCAACGCACCCGATTGCTCCCCAGCTCGCACCATGTTGACGAAAAGCTCCGAAAAAACCACCGGCTGTTTCGCCATCGCATCGGACATACTCCGACCTTCCATGACATCCGTCTTCAACTGTCGGCTGATCTCCGACGGGATGCCCTTGCTGCTCAGATGGGTCATGCTATTCAACGCAACCACCAACGGCATTCCGGATCGTAATAAGTTAGCAAGCTGCTGGGTGAACGTTGCCAATTCTTGAAGTTTTGGCGGCTTAGCTCGCGTCAGGTAATTCCTCAAGGCAGGAGGCAACGAGGCATAACGCTCAGTGCCCCCCACTTTTTTATCGCTCCTTCTGGCCGAGACGCTGTCTCCTTTCGCGTTGGTGATCGTGACAGGCATCAACCCTGACTTCTCCAATTGCAAAAGTAATGCCGGACGGTCGGCAACCTCCAACGTTCCCTCGATCACTTCACCGGTGCGTTTGCGGGCCTTGTAAGAAAATAACGGCATACACGATTAAACACTTCCGACTCTGACATATAAACCAAAACGCGGCAAAAGTTTCCCTCCACAGTCTAAGATCAGTTTTACAGTGTCGAAAGTTCCCCCTAATCTACACCGCATGCATCACCATCGTTCATGGATTTGTTTTCTCAGTTTGCTCACGTTTTTTTACCACCCATTTCTGATGGCTCAGGGAACCGTTGCCCTCTTCGACGGAAAGACCTTCGCAAACTGGGATGGCGATACAAACCGCACGTGGCGGATCGAAGCAGGCACCATCATCGCCGGTTCTCTTACCGAACGCGCCCCTCGGAACGAGTTCCTTGCCACAACGCGTCAATTCGCCAATTTCGATCTGCGTGTCAAATTCAAGATCCAAGGCCACGAGGATATCAACGCAGGCATTCAGTTTCGGTCTGAGCGCGTTCCCAAGCACCACGAGGTCAGCGGTTATCAGGCTGATATCGGCGAGAACGTCGAAGGCCACCTCTACGATGAAAGCCGCCGGAATCGAATGCTTTCCTCCCCTAACCTCGAAATCATCAAACAAGCCAAGGCTGCTGCTCCAGAACACGATTGGCAGGAGTATCGTATCCGCGCTGATGGTCGCCACATTCAACTTTGGCTCAACGGAGTGCAAACCGTGGATTACATCGAACCCGATCCCACAATCGCTCGCTCGGGTGTGATCGCCCTCCAGATTCACGGCGGAATGAGAGGCACAATTGCTTACCGCGACATCCATCTGGAAGAGCTTCCTTCTTCACCGGCGGTGGCCCGTTTTGGCCTCACGGATCTCCCACACAAACCTCTCGGGCTGTTTCCAAATCGAAAGTTCACCTTGGAAACCAATGATGTCCTCGTCTTCGTCGGGCAAACCGATGGGGTTCGGCTCCGCGATGAGGCCACTCTCGAAGCGTTGTTAGCGGCTGCTTTCGCGGCTGCTCAGCCTAAGTTTCGCAACATGGCATGGGAAGGCGACACCGTCTACGAACAATGGCGTGACCTTAATTTTGGCTCCTGGGAACAACAACTGGCGACAACCCAGGCCTCGGTCATCATGGCCCAGTTCGGCTCGGTGGAATCGCTCCAAGGTCTTGGCAAGCTCGATGAATTCATCAACGCTTATGCAAAGTTGCTCGATCAATTTGCACTTCGCACCCGCCGCATCGTCCTTCTATCCCCGCGTCCCTTTGAAACCCCGTTGGCACCCGACATGCCGAATCACACGGCGAAGAATGACATCCTCCAAACCTATAGCGACGCGATCCACCAGCTAGCCGACAGTCGTGGCTATGTCTTCATTGATCTTTTTACTCCCCTCCGTGCGGCTACGACGCGATTGACGGTGAACGGTCTGCATCTTACACCAGCGGGTCATGCCCAAGCCGCTGTTTCTGTCGCCACCTCCCTCGGGATTCCGATTTTACCGCCAGCCCGCCTCATCAGGTTGCGTCAGGCAATCCAGAGGAAGAATCAGCTTTGGTTTGAGAATTGGCGACCCATGAATTGGACCTTCGCCTTTGGCGATCGCACAGAGCAGGCTTTTGGAAAACCCATCGGCAACCGTCCCGCCCTTCGCATCGAACTTGAAGCCTTTCAACCGCTCATTGATCAAGCCGACTCCGAGATCCATTCCCTAGCCCAGCAAGCCAGCGCAGGCGTGACCCTACCTCCAGCGAAACCCATCCGAGAATCCTCACCCACACTCCCAGCGGCAGAAACTCAGTCCACCGTCGATCACTCACCCGAGGCAGAGCGACGATCGTTTTCGGTCGCCGAAGGGTTTGAGGTGAATCTTTTTGCCTCCGAAGCCCAAGGAGTCATCAAACCTCTCCAAATGCGCTGGGATCCTTCCGGTCGTCTCTGGGTTCTTTGTGCACCAACCTACCCCCAAATCGAACCCGGCACCAAACCCGGAGATTTTATTCTCATTTGTCAGGACACTGATCATGACGGACGAGCCGATAAGTTCACCCGCTTTGCGGAAGGCTTACTCGTTCCCATGGGGTTGGAATTCGGCGATGGCGGAGTATATATCGGCGAAGGTTCCGAACTCGTACACCTCAAGGATACCGATGGAGATGATAAAGCCGATATTCGCGAAGTCATCCTCTCCGGATTTGGAACCGCCGATTCTCATCAAATGATCAACGGCCTCGAACGCGGACTCGGAGGAGATTTATGGTTCACTCAAGGTCACCACGCCTATTCCCGCGTGGAGACCCCTTGGGGAGTCACTCGATTAGATAAATCCGGCGTCTGGCGTTACCGGCCTCGCTCGGGTCAATTAGACAGTTTTTTTAACCTCTCGAGCGCGGGCCTCAACTGCCAAGGCGTCACCCACGATGATTGGGGCCAAACATTTCACAACTCCGGTGCCAGCAGCGGCGGCTTTTACACAGTCCCCGGCGCGATTCCCTCCCTGCGACCCAAGCCCTATTGGGCCATGGCACTCCCCGATCGACGCAATACCGGCATCGAAATTATCGGCACAAAACACCTCCCTGAAAACCTTCAAGGTTGTTTGGTCTGGGGTGGGTTTATGGGAAACAGCCTCCAAATCCACCGCATCGAGGATGAAGCCTCAGGCTTCACCGCCAAAGTACTCCCCGATTTAATTCAATCTTCCCGTCGAGAATTTCGCCCCGTCAACGTTCGAGTAGGACCCGATGGTGCCATCTACGTTTGCGATTGGTACAACGCCACCATCGGCCATTATCAGGCCAGTTACCGTGACCCAGCTCGAGACAAGACACGCGGCCGTATTTGGCGAGTACAAGCCAAAGGTCGTCCCCAAGTCAAAACTCTGGACTTCACCCGCATGACCCCTCAAGAGCTACTCGAACAACTCCGCTCCACCGAACGCCTCAACCGCCACCATGCTCAAGGCCGCCTCTTTGATTTGCCCAAGGCCCAAGCCATCGCCGCGACCGATCACTGGCTAGCTGCCCTCAAACCTTCCGATCCCCAATATGAAAACCTACTCGTCCAAGCGATCGGCATTTATGAGAGCCACGAAACAATCCGACTCCCCCTGCTACAACGCCTCCTCAACGCCCAAGATTTTCGAGCCCGCGCCTATGGCACTCGTGTCGTCGGTCACTGGGCAACTCGCCTACCAGACCCCCTCGCCATGCTCCGTAACGCCATCAAAGACCCACAACCACGCGTTCGCCTCGAAGCCATCGTTGCCTGCAGCTATGTCGCCTCCCCAAACGCCATCGAAGTCGCCACCCAAGCCCTCGACCTTCCCCTCGATCGATTCATCAACTATGCACTCGCCCAAGCCGCAGACGCACTCAAACCACACTGGTACCCCGCCCTAATCCAAGGACAACTCCAGTTCGATAAAAACCCAGAACACCTCCGATTTGTCCTCGAATCTGAGGGCACACAATCAGTCGCCCTCCTACTGCGCGAGTTAGCAGCCCGTCCGGGAATCGGTGACACCCTTCGCGACCAAGTTCTGATCCTCCTAGCCCGCGTGGGTTCCCCTCAAGATCTACGTTACGTCCTCGATACCGCCCCGCAGAACCAAGCCATCCTCCGAGAACTCGCCATCACCGCCGCCGTCCATCATCGTAAACCCACCGGCGATCTCCTAACTCCGACCCAATCATTACTCAAACACCCAACCGTCTCCTTACGCGCTCACGGTCTGACCCTCAGCGGTGCCTGGGGATTAACCGCCCTCGCATCCACAGTTCGAGAACAACTGACACAGCCCGAAAACGATGAAACCCTCTACGCCGCCGCACTCGACGCAGCACCATCCCTCCTCGGACGCGAAGCCTTGCCCCTCATCCAACACTTCATACAACCCACCCAATCCAGCCCATTACAAATCGCTGCAATCACCGCTCAAGCCGCGCTAGATCTGCCAATAGCAGCCGAGACCATCGCACGCTTATTCGACGGCCTTAACCAGGAGAAAACCATGAGCGAAACCCTCGCCCCACTCCTTAACCGACAGGGTGGAGCCGATGCCCTCGCGAAAGCACTCCAAACAACCATCCCCAAGGCCACAATAGCCAAACTCGCCCGCCGCGTCCTGCATGGTATAGGACGAAGCGATTTCGCCCTCATGGCCGCACTCCACCAAGCCATCGGAATCGAAAATGAAACCTTCAACTACGATCCC
>WBXJ01000156.1 GCA_008933045.1 Verrucomicrobiota bacterium | reverse complement strand
GGTGACGCGGCCCTGATAATTGATGACGCCCGAAGTTTGAGCAAGAAGCGCAGTTGTTCCGAAAAGAAGACCGATCGGGATCAGAACGGAACGAAGCACACGACCACTACCCTCACAGCAACGGGCCATTCGCAAACCCAGAACGCAAAAGTGCCGCAATGCGATTTCAAACAATCTCATTTGCGCCAATCTAGGTAACCAGGTTTGTTGTATTTTTACCATTCAAGCAGCCACTGTTAAAATGCTCGTTCAAAAGAGAAATTGCGTCCGTACTCTATGTGATACACAACACAATGCAAAATCTAGATGAATCGGTCAACGCATTTGTTATTTTTTTTGGCTCCCCCGCCAGCTTCGTGCTTGACGGGTTTGTGGAGTGGATATTTCTGTCACCGTTCTTACGGCTGTAGTTCCCAAACTTCCAAGTTCCGCACCTGTCCATCGGGTGCTCCTGCGCCGACGGAGAGTTCGAGTCGGCGTGGGGCGAGGCTTGGCAGGATGAGGTCGGTCAACACGACGTTTCCCTCGCTCGCGAAAACCTCCAGCGATGAGGTATCCAGAAACAGTTTGAGTTGTAATCGACCCTCCCGAGCCGCCAAGGGTGCCTCATGAACCCCGGCGAATTTGGGATGAAAATCAACACGACCCGATCGGGTGCGATCGAGGCTCAACTGGTTTTTTCCTGACTGCCAACGGATCACCGTGAACTCGTTCTCGCCCGTGATGAACCGCAGGGCAAGATCCTCGATCGTAGCGATATTCTCGAACTCGACCGCAATTTCTAAGAGGCGACTTTCAGGTTTCAATTTTGCCAACCAAATTTTCGCGTCAGCCAGTGTGGCTTGGGCCAAACGATGGTGTTTCCCCCGTAGTTTTGCCAGTTCGCGCACAGGACGCTGCACCAACCGCAGACCTTCGGGGGTGCGCTGCAAGGTAAGCTCGCGTGGAATTGACATGGCGCTACGCCAAGGCGAGGTGGGAACATCGTTGGCATAGCTCCAGTTGCTCATCCAACCCAACCAAAGCCGACGGCCGTCCTGCGCTGGAATATCACTCCAAGAAACGCCCGCATAAAAATCCGCACCGTAATCCGCCCAAAGAACCGGCTCTATGGCAGAGCGTGCGGCCTCATCAGCCAGGAGAATGTGATCCACGTTGAGGTGACCCCAACCGCCGCTCGCTCGATCCACAATTTGCAACTCCGCTCGCTGCCCTAACAACGCCCGCACATCCCACGATTGCCACCGCAGTTGCTCGGATTCTCTCCCCGTCGCCGTGCGCACAACCTTCCCGTCTACACGAAGATCCAACCGCGTTTCAGGCAATGCCCCGCCGCCAATTAGAAAGCTGATGTGCGCCGCCGTGATGTCGAAGGGTTCCGACGTGAGCGTGCCTTGCGGCCGGTCGCCTCCCTTAAAACTATTCACGAGGCCAAGCCCGCGAAAACCTGCCACGGCTTGCTGTCCGGGCAGTGTGCCGGAGGCAGGAGCCGTTCCGAACGCTTCCCCCTCCACCTTCCAGCCGAGGTAACCTGCTTCAAAATCTGCGATCACTTTTCCCGAGGGCACAAATTCCGCTCGTGAAGCGGGCAGAGGGTCGGCTGTGAATTTTGCGCCGTCAAACTCGCCGACGAAATACTGGCAGCCCGAGCCGCCCGTCGGCCCACCCGGATTGATGTTCACAATCAATACCCACTTCGTCCCTCCGCCCTCGACAGAGAGCGGGAAGAGGTCTGGACACTCCCAAAGCCCCGCCGCTGCGCCCGTCGGCCCGAATTCGCCCACATATTTCCACTGTTTGAGATTAGGTGAGGTGTAGAAGTGTACTTTTTTCTCCGCTGCCAAAGCCACCGTCATCACCCAACGCGAGGATCCCTCGTGCCAAAAAACTTTGGGATCGCGGAAATCCGCCATGTTCACATCCAGCACGGGGTTGCCAGAATATTTTGTCCAGGTGCGGCCGCGATCGTTGCTGAAAGCAATCTGCTGATTTTGAAGCGGTTTTTTTGTGAAGTGACCTGTATAAATGGCGACCAAGGGCGGGCGACCGTTCAAGCCGAAACCACTCGTGTTCTTCCAATCCACCACCGCGCTGCCCGAGAAAATCATCACGTCGTTCTCCTCGATCAACGCCACCGGCAAATGTTCCCACCGCACCAAGTCTCGGCTCACTGCGTGCCCCCAGCTCATGTGTCCCCATCGATCACCGAACGGATTGAACTGATAGAAAAGATGATACTCGCCCTCATAATACACCATGCCATTAGGATCGTTCATCCACTGGCTAGGCGGTGTAAAATGGAATTGCGGGCGCCACGGCTCGCGACCCAGCGTGTGCAAAGTGGGAGCATTCGTCGGTTGAGCATTCGACAACCAACCGCTGGAGAAAATCAGCAGCACCCAAAAATAAAACCATTCCCTCACCTTGTTACCCTGACCGTCTACTTTCCAAAGTTTGAGGTGGTTCATAATCGTTTTCCGTAGTGATGGTGCCGGTGGTCGGACTCGAACCGACACGACTGTTAAAGGTCCCAGGATTTTAAGTCCTGTGCGTCTGCCATTTCGCCACACCGGCAATTTCTCACGCCCACTCTGGCAAAAGCGCGGGACGGAAGCAAGCTAGCCGTGGATGAACATTATTTCAGGGTGGACTTCGTATCAGCGGCTTTTTTTCTTGGAGGCAATCCACGCACGCACATTCTCCCCGAGGACATCCATCGGCACGCCTCCGCCTCTCAGGACGAGGTCGTGATATTCGCGCAGCACAAACGCTGATCCCAGTTCCTTTTTCGCCAGTTCGCGATACTCGATAAATCGGATCATCCCAATTTTGTAGGAGGTCGCTTGACCGGGCCACACGATGTACCGGTTGGTCTCGGTAAAAATATCCCGCTCCGGATTCGGTGTGTTCCGCCGGAAATACTCCATCACCTGACTTCGCGTCCAACGTTTCGCATGGATTCCTGTATCCACCACCAACCGCACGGCGCGGAGCAACTCATCGTTTAACCTCCCAAAGTCTTGATAAGGATCCGCATAGAACCCAAATTCCTTGGGGAAATATTCGGAATATAAAGCCCACCCTTCCGAATACGCATTGTTCCCGCCGAACATCCGAAACTTAGGCAACCCTACTACCTCCTGGGCGATGGAGATTTGGAGATGATGCCCCGGGATCGCCTCGTGATGTGCGAGCGTTTCCATTTCAAAAATTGGCAACCCGCGCATGTCCACGGTGTTCAAATAATACACCCCGGGTCTGGATCCGTCGGGTGTCGCGGCTTCGAGCGAGGCACCGGCAGCACCCTGCTCTCGAAAAGGTTCCACCGGTTTGATCACCAGGGGTGCCTTAGGTTGAGTGATGAAGAACTCGTCCATCCGCCCTCGCATTGTCGCGATGATTTCTGTCGCGCGTTTGATATAGGCTGCTTTGCCTTCTGATGTCGTCGGATAATAAAACCGCGCGTCCTCCTTGATGAACTTAAAAAATGCGGGCCGATCCCCCTTGAATCCCACCTTGACCATGATGCCTTCCATCTCCCGTTGGATGCGGGCAACTTCCTGCAATCCGAGTTGGTGAATCTCCTCAGCTCCGGCCTGCGTCGTCGTTTCCGTACGGAGCGCAAAACCATAAAACTCTGCGCCCTCTGGCAATTTCCACACCCCATCGTCATCGGTGGCGATTTTTTGCTGAGCCTCGAGCACGGCGAGGATTTTTTCGTAAGCGGGCTTCACCTTCTCGATCAGAGCCAACCGCGCCTCATCGACCAACCGCGTGCGAGTGCGAACGTCCACCGACTTCAACGCTGCGACTTTTCCCTCAAAGTCCCCGAGGAGAGCGCACTGGGTCGCTGAATTGTCAAAAGGCTTACCGGTGAGTATCTCTCGCACAGACGCTTCTACGAGAGGGAAGACAAACCGTGGCGGAATGATTTTCAGATTTTCACGGATTTTGACTCCTTCGAGCAATTCATCAAACAACGGTGCCATCCCGCGCAACCGTGCAATATACGCCTTGGCATCCGCCACACTGGCGATCGGATGATAATTGATCAGAAATGCGGGTGCTTCCGAGTGCAGGCCGTTCATTTGGTTGAGCGGGTAATTATGGAACCGCCATTTCCTACCCTCGATCGCCCGTTCCACCTCCCTCACAAACATCCGGTAGCTCACCTGAGTTTGAGCGTCCAACAGCTCCCAGCGGATCGTCCGTTTCAACTCCGCCAAACTCTGCACCTGAAGGATAAAATCCTCCAAAACTCGCGCCTCAGAAATATCATCCCAACGATCCGTATCCTTGGGAATACCGAGCCGAGCCATTGCGAGCGGGCTTCGAGCGGTCGCCGCATCGAACACGCGATCGAAAAATGCGTTTGCCTTCGCTGACTCTTCCGCTACCGACGAGCCGGAGTAAGTCTCACGTCGGCTGACACAACCCGTGAACAAGAGATTGACCCAGAACAGTGCAAGTGCGAGGCTCAAGATCAGGCGTCGGTGATTCATAGGTGTTAGAGTGCCTTGGCCCACCTTGAACGGCAAGCCCGAGGGGATTGCCGCCCACCTGCCGCCAATTTGATGCTCATTGCCTTCCACAAACCCTACGGAGTCCTTTGCCAGTTCACCCCCGACGGCTCCGGCCACCGCACTCTAGCAGAGTTTGGTTTTCCCGCAGGCGTCTACGCTGTGGGTCGTCTGGACGCCGATTCCGAAGGTCTGCTGCTGCTGACTGATGAGGCCGGACTAAATACCCGCTTGCTACACCCCACTCAAGGCCACACGCGCACCTACTGGTCACAAGTCGAAGGCACACCCACCCTCATCGATCTGCATCCCTTGCAGGATGGGATACAGATTCAAAGCTACCGCACACGACCCGCCCGAGTCCGTGTCCTCGATCCACAACCCGAGGTCGCGCCCCGTCAACCTCCTATCAGAAAGCGGCAATCCATCCCTACCACTTGGATCGAGCTTGAACTTGTGGAAGGCAAAAATCGGCAAGTGCGCCACATGACAGCCGCCGTGGGATTCCCCACCTTGCGCTTGCAGCGTCGCCGCATGGGTGACTACGACCTAGGCACCTTGCCACCCGGCCAATGGAAGGAACTCACCTCCGAGGAACGACGCCAACTCACACTGCACAACCCAAACTCCGTCAACCACTAGGAGTCAGCGCCTTGACAGCGCGAGGTTGAGAATTATATTGCGGCGATAATGACAGATCAAACTTGCGAGACTGTGGAGGAGCCACCAGACAGTCCTTGGCTTCAATCCCTGAAAACGTTCCGATCCGCCGGTCGCGGCTTCTGGTCTGACGTGCCTGATTCCCTGTGGAACGATTGGCGATGGCAGATGAAGAACCGCATTACATCCCGCGAGCAGTTGGAGAAATACATGCCAACGCTTCTGCCCGAGGAATCGGAAGGCAGCAGACTAGCCAACACGAAGCTGGCTCTCGGTATCACGCCCTACTTTTTTAACCTGATCGATGCCACGGACGAGAACTGCCCGATCCGTTGGCAAGTGATCCCTCGGATCCAAGAGGCCAGCACCGCCCCTTGGGAAATGTCCGATCCTTGCGGCGAAGATACCCACTCTCCTGTGCCCGGCCTCGTGCATCGCTATCCCGATCGCGTCCTTTTTATGGTCACGGATCGCTGCGCATCCTACTGCCGCTATTGCACCCGATCGCGTCTTGTGAGCAACGCCGCAGGTTACGATTTTCACCCCGACTTCGACCGTCAGATTGAATACATCCAAAACACCCCGTCCATCCGTGATGTCCTCCTAAGCGGCGGAGACCCCTTGCTCCTGAGCGATGACAAACTCGAATCACTTCTTCGCCGTTTAAGAGCCATACCCCACATCGAATTTCTTCGCATCGGCACGCGCATCCCGATTTTCCTCCCGCAGCGCATCACGCCCGCCCTCTGCAACATGCTGCGCAACTATCACCCCCTCTTTTTGAGTATCCACTCCAACCATCCACGCGAACTGACCACCGAAGTTCGCGAGGCCTTGGGTCGCCTTGCCGATGCGGGAATCCCGCTAGGCAATCAGTCCGTCCTACTCAAACATGTCAACGACGATACTGTCGTCATGAAAGCGCACCTTCACAAATTACTAATGTGCCGCGTGAAACCTTATTACCTCTACCAATGCGACCTCATCGCGGGTTCGTCCCACCTTCGCGCTAGCGTGCGCCAAGGCTTAAAAATAATGAGCGAACTTCGCGGGCACACCACGGGGTATGCCCTCCCACAATACGTTATCGATGCCCCAGGAGGAGGAGGCAAAATCCCCGTGAATCCAGAATACGTGCTCAGCCACAACAACGATCGCGTCGTCCTCCGGAATTATGAAGGCAAAGTATTCGAGTATCCAGAAGCCGCAGATGGATCGCCCGTCGGCGTTAAACTCGTTCGCAAAAGCGAGTCCGACCTAGCCTAGCGAATCGCCTCGGCTCCGGCTCTATGCGATACGAAACTGCTCAAGCACTCCGGCACCGCGTCACGATCCTCTGCGACAAATTAAAGGAGACGTATCCGGAGGCCCATTGCGAACTGGTTTTCAGCAACCCACTCGAGTTGCTCATCGCCACCATTCTCTCAGCGCAATGCACGGATAAGCAGGTCAACCGCGTCACCGCAGAGTTATTTCAACGCTACCGCACCGCGCAGGACTACGCGTCGGCACCGCTAGAAGAACTCCAACACGAACTGCGTTCCATCGGGCTTTTTCGGAACAAAGCCAAAAACATTCAAGCCTGTTGCCAGACACTCGTTCAGACGCACAACGGCACCGTCCCCGCATCCATGGAAGCCTTGGTCGCTCTCGCTGGCGTGGGTCGCAAAACTGCCAATGTCGTTCTCGGGAATGCCTTCGGCCTCAACCACGGAGTCGTCGTTGATACCCATGTCGCCCGATTGGCAGGCCGTCTCAAGCTCACCCAAGCCACGACCCCTGAGAAGATTGAGAGTGCCCTGCAATCCCTCGTCCCCCAGCCCCAATGGACACTCCTCAGTCACTGGTTGATTTTTCATGGTCGCCGCCGATG
>WBXJ01000155.1 GCA_008933045.1 Verrucomicrobiota bacterium | reverse complement strand
TTATGGTTGCTGGCAGGAAAATGGCAAAAACGATCCTCCCCCATATAAACCCCAAATACAGGACGGCAGATGCTGACGGGATTCACGTCTTGAAATACCATCAACATAGAAGGTGATGGGTGGCTAAGTTCTCCCATTTTTCTGAACATTCGGTATCCTTGCAAATTAGGAACTCCTCGAAAATTTCCACCGATCCATGCCAAATAGCCGTTCATCGCATAGCTTCGTACTCGAGGGTGTGCCAAAGTTCCAGAACCTGTTCCTTTCACCTTGTCACTAGGACATTTATAAACAGCGGTCGTCTTGAGATACGGGCCAAACAGAGAGTATTTCGGGTCAAGAAGCATTTGCAAATTCGTCGCATTTGAAGGAACCGTGGCAAAACTTCCTTGAACCCAAGAGGCCTGAGTCAACTCACCATCTGAATTGATGACGAGGCGATCATCGTAATCTCCGGCGTATAAGAACCAGATTGTGCTTAATTGTTTTAAATTATTTAAGCACTGAATGCGATGCGCTTGAGCCTTCGCTTTCGCTAATGCAGGCAGTAATAAACTCGCCAGAATCGCGATGATGGCGACGACAACAAGAAGCTCGATCAACGTAAATCCGCCCCTGATTCTGGATTTAGTTCCCTCCGTATTTGGCAAGAATTGCATGAGATTTACGCTGTTCTAACCGAGGAGACGTTCCACCAAAAATTCGGTTACAAAAGATTTAATAAGTTTGCTAATTTTTAACCCAAGCCGAACTGGCAATCCACAAAAACTTGCTCTTCGCCATCAACCTTGTAACTTCTCAGGGAACCGCAGCGTCAAACTTGCGGAAGAATTTTTTCACGAACCATGAATATGTTTAACAGTCTCAACTCACGCACGAGCCTTATGGTGACGGCGTTTTCCGCTTTATTTGCGCTCAACGCCTCAGCACAAGCTCCAGCAACTGCTCCAACCGCTGCTCAGGCACTTACAAATCAGATTGCAAAACCTAGTTTTCAAGCTCGACCTTCATGGGAGGAAAAGTTGACGGAGGAGCAAAAAAAAGCTTATCGCGAAGCCCGAGAAACAGCCCAGACCCAAACTAAGGATGTGAACGAAAAGATGCGAACTGCACGCCGTGAACTGCAACAGCAGATTTACGCCGATAAAGTTGACGAGGCTAAATTGCGTGAAAAAGCCAGCGCGATTGGCAAGCTGGAGGGCGAATTGGCGGTCATTCAAGCAACCTCATTTGGCAAATACCGACAGTTCCTTCCGCCGGAGCAGATCGAGCGCATGAAAGGGGTTTCAAGCCGACTCACCAACCGTTTAGACGCATTGTCCCCGAGGCGCATCGGAACCAACAGTCCAGTTCGACCGGCGCCCCCTGCACAATAAAGGTCGCAGGATTGATTTAACATTTCGGATCGATCGCTGCGCCTGGCTGATGATTAACCTTCGCACGCGTGGAAAAGAGTGATTCCGAATTAATCGCCGAGGTGTTGGAGGGCAACACCCCGAGCTTTGAATTTTTGGTGATCCGCTACCAACCGCGGCTCTTCGCCACAGCGCGTCGTTATGCACGCCGTGAAAGCGAGGTGGAGGATATCGTTCAGGAAATCTTCTCGAAAGCTTTTCTGAAACTCTCCAGCTTTCGTGGGGAGGCACCGTTCGAGCATTGGCTCATGCGGATGGCAGTGCGAGTTTGCTACGACTTTTTGAGAACCCATCAACGGTCGAAGGAGACGACGGTAACAGATTTTCATGAGGAGCCAGATTGGTTAGAAAGACACGCTGGAACGGAGACGCTCGACCCGTCTCAAGCGGACGGAGCACGAGAGTTGGTTCAACAAATAATGAGCCAACTCGCCCCGGCTCATCAACTCATTATCAATCTGTTAGAAATTGAAGAGAAATCGGTGAAAGAAATCGCGCAATTAACGGGCTGGTCGATTCCTCTGGTGAAAGTGCGGGCCTTCCGAGCCCGTGCGGAGATGAAGAAAATCTTGTCACGAATGGATCATGATAAATACCTGTAACTTGAAACACGTCTGTCTCGTCTGAGGAGGAAGTAAGATGAAAGCACAAGATCATTTGAATCAACTGGTTCGACTCGCCCGGAAAATTCCGGTCGATAGTCGTGTGCCTTACGCCTTTGAGAAGCGAATCATGGCTCGATTGCCCAAGGTTCAGCTACCCGATCTCTGGACATTGTGGGGCCGAATGCTCTGGCGGTCAGCGGTGCCGTGCCTTGGGGTGATGATTCTCGCCACTGCTTGGTCAGGTTGGCTGGATAACCCCTCAGATTTAAGCGACATCGATCTT
Organism: Verrucomicrobiota bacterium; assembly: GCA_008933045.1. Taxonomy (GTDB): domain Bacteria; phylum Verrucomicrobiota; class Verrucomicrobiia; order Limisphaerales; family SXQI01; genus SXQI01. The sequence goes on along the minus strand of WBXJ01000155.1, from coordinate 4,750 downwards.
GAGGCAGCCATCCAAGCACCCATACAAAATTTGGTGGAGGCTAGTTGGTGAAAGCGTGGAAAGCAATTCTAGCGGTAATTGTCATCTTTATTGCGGGTGCAGTTACCGGAGGTTTGCAAAGCAAACCTCCGCAGTGGCGGCCGATGGGTGGCACAGATCCTCGGTTGGAATACCTCAAGCGAATGAAGACGAAGCTCGACTTGACCCCTGCCCAGGATGTGAAAATCGGAGTGCTCCTTAACGAGAGCGAAGAGAGACTTAAGAAAATTTGGGAACCCGTCGCTCCCCAGTTTAAGAAGGAAGTTGATTCGGTTCGCGATGCGATGCTGGCAGAGCTCACACCCGAACAGCAGGAAAGATATAAAAAACTGGCGGAGATCGATCGTGCTCGCCGAAAGCTCGACAGGGGATCCAATAATCCACGGCACCCACATGGTCAGGGAACCAATTCCCAACATGCGCCGAATGCCCCTGCCCCGACAAAACCTTAACTTTCGGTTTCCTCCATCCTTGTCCTATCGGAACCTATAGCCTAGGGTACCCGCAGCATGCGACATTTGTGGTTAGCGGTCATTTTATCTCAGGTCATCGCGCACTTGCAGAGTGCCGAGCGGACGTTCGATTTTTCTAAGACTCCTGCAAACAACCCACCGCCGGGTTTTCGTAGTGTATCGACAGGAAAGGGCGAGCTTGGGAACTGGCGAGTTATTTTGGATGAGGTTCCATCAATCATTCCGAATGTCACACTTCAGGCGACTACGCCTCAAAAGCCTGTCATCGCCCAACTCTCACACCAGTTGATCGACGACCATGTTTCCCTTCTCATCTTGGATGATGAGAAGTTTAGTGATTTTACGGTAAGTGTTCGCTTCAAAACGGTGAGTGGAGTCATTGAACAAATGGCTGGGCTGGCCTTTCGAATTCAGGATGAAAAGAATTATTATTACGTGCGAGCGAGCTCCAAAGGGCGAACCTTCCGCTTTTTTAAAGTAACCCATGGCGAACTGGGCGCACCCATTGGACCTGAGATTGAGATTCCCACACAAACTTGGCATGAAATGCGAGTTAAGTGTCGCGGGAACCAAATCCAATGTTGGCTGAATGGCAGTGAGTTAATTCCCTTACTGACCGATAACTCCTATAACACGGGAAAGATCGGGCTTTGGACCAAGTCTGATTCGGTGAGTCATTTTACCGATCTGACAATCAGTTACACTCCGCATGAAGCATTGGCCAAAATTTTAGTTCGTGAGATTCAGGAAAAATTTCCTCGGCTGCTCGGGCTAAAAATCTTGACACTTGATCCAACTACGAAGCAACCCAAAATTATCGCCAGCACTCGGGAGGCTGAAGTGGGTCAAGCAGGTTCCGAAATCGAGAAGGATGTCCTCCTTAATAACCAGAGATATGCAGGCCCAAGAAATGGAGAGCTTTTGATCACTGTGCCTTTGCACGACAAGAATGGTGATGTCGTGGCGGCGGTTAAATTCGTGATGAAACCCTTCCTAGGCCAATCGTCGGAGAACGCATTGGCACGCGCCCTGCCCTTGGTGCGTGCGATGGAGTCACGGATTCTCACCGCTGAGGACCTTCTCTGAGGCATGTCGTTTCGGAAGTTCCCAACTCAGGCGAACTCGATCCAACTGCTGCAGCGTAGTTTGGAAAAAGGTCGGCTTGGCCATGCTTACATTTTCTCCGGAACCGACCTTCTCGAACTGGAGAACATCGCTGCAACCTTGGGTAAAACGCTCAATTGCGAACTGCCGATTCGCGGACCTTCTGGTAACGCGATTGATTGTTGCAACAAATGTTTGACGTGTCGCAAAATCGATTCGGGTAACTATCCGGACATCCATTGGATTCGCCCTGAATCCAAACTTCGCATCATCACCATTAACCAGATGCGCCAACTAATGAGCACGGTTAATCTCAAACCGACTCAGGGAAACTATAAAGTGGCTGTGATCGTTGCCGCCGACCGCCTGAACCCGCAAGCGGCGAATGCGTTTCTCAAAACGTTAGAGGAACCACCCTCCAATTCAGTTTTTATTCTGCTCAGCCTAGATGCGTCTCGCCTGCTTGAAACAATTCTTTCACGGTGCCTGCGGTTGAGCTTTGGTGGGAGCATCGGGGCGATCCTGCGCGAAGAGGACCGCGCTTGGCTTGCTGAGTTTTCGGCGATGGCTGCAGAAGCTAAAGGAGGATTATTGGCTCGCTACCGACTGTTGGGAAGCCTTCTGCAACATCTTACAGTGCTCAAAGAACAAACGGAAACGAATCTTACAGCACGCTCACCGCTGGAAAAACATGAGGATATCGATGCTCGCTTGCGGGACAAGTGGGAGGTCGAACTCACAGCCTCGATTGAGTCTGAATATCGCCGACGGCGGGCCGAATTATTGATTGGCTTGCAATGGTGGCTACGGGACGTTTGGTTACTGACCCAACAGAAGGCGACAGAATTTTTGTCCCTTCCTGATCTTGGTCCTCACTCGGCGACGGTGGCTCAGCGGATCAACGGCGACGGCGGGTTGCAAAATTTGCGCCAAATCGAACGCACCCAACAATTACTCGCCACCAATGTTCAAGAGGCGTTAGCTCTCGAAGTTGGGCTACTCAAGCTAAAATTGTGAGGATGACAAACTCCAGTTTCCCTCTGAAATCGACTGAAAAAGGCGATTATCGACTCGCAACACTTTTCGGTTTCGGACTTGGCCTCGGCTTACTAAAATTTGGAAATCCAGTAATTCTCAATCACCTCGTAACCTGGCCGGAAAACCTGCTCGAAACGATTTTTATTTCTTGGCCATTGCAGGCTGCCCTGTTTTGGGTGCTCATCTTTGGGATGGGGGTTTGCCGCTGGGGTTTCCCCCGTGCTGGCCACTGTTGGTTACTCTTTTTGGCCCCGCTGTGGCTAGTTTGGCAAGGGATCAGTGCTGCAAATTCTGCCCATCGACATTTGTGGGGGATTACGCTGATCCATTTTACAGCGTTGCTCATTTTTTTCGAAACCGCACGACGCTGGTCTCTCCGACTCCCCTCTAGAGGACTATGGATGGGGTTAATTGCCTGCTTTTGCTACGTCCTTTGGCTGGGGTTTGAACAACACTTCGGGGGGTTGGAGGCAACTCGCCAAGCGTTTTACGCACAACCCGACTGGCAAAACGCAAAGCCGGAATATCTTTTAAAAATCAAAAGCACCCGCATTTTTTCGAGTTTGGTCTATCCCAATGCGTTAGCAGGTGCGATTCTGCTCTTTTTCCCATTTCTAATCGTCGCCTCCTGGAAACACACCGCCCGATTATCGAACATTCCTCGCGGAGTTTTGTTAGGCAGTTTGATCATGGGCAGTGGTGCGTGTCTCTATTGGTCGGGTTCCAAAGCGGGATGGTTGATCGCGCTGGTCCTCGTGCTCGTTCCGATACTCCAACAACCGGTATTTCGACGTTGGCGTGGGCTTCTAATTATCCTGATCGTTTTGGGTGGCATCTCCGCCTTCGCTTGGAAGTTTCAAGATTACTTCGCCAAAGGTGCCACTAGTGCAAGCGCACGTTTGATTTACTGGAAATCTGCCGTTGATATTACTGCGGATCACCCCATCCTTGGGACTGGCCCGGGCACGTTTTCGGTCGAGTTTTCCAAACGCAAACCTTCAGGCGCAGAGATGGCAAAATTAACCCATAATGATTACCTCGAACAAGCTTCAGATTCAGGGTTACCGGGCTTTATCCTCTTCTCCACTTTTCTCATCGGCTCTGTGATTGTTCTCGGGAGGAGAGTTTGGGTTTCTTCGAGTGGCGAGGAATTTGGAATCTGGATTGGTTTGTTTGGGTATGCCTTGCAGAGTTTCGTGGAGTTTGGCCTCTACATCCCTGCACTTTCGTGGGCCGCATTCTTCCTCCTCGGGTGGCTCTGGGGCCGACTCGGCCCGCAGTCGACAATTGCAAAAGCAACGGGGTAACTTTCCCCTTCTGGGGGGATTAAGGCTGGGGCACTGCGTTTTGTAGCCGTTGGGAGTCGGCCTTCTCTCGAGCACTGGAAGTTACATGAACTGTGGAGGCAACGGATTTGGGAGTATACCAACGCCAAAACTCAATATGAGAATCTGCAAACGTGAGATAACAACCCCGATTGTGATGATCTGAAGGTGTGCTGCCTGAAATCCCAGCTTTGCTGAACAATACTTCTTGGGCAGGTGTTAAAACCGTGAATCCAGCTCCCCACAAGCTGTTCTCGTGCTCCTCGATAAATACAAATGTTTGCGATGGCCCGGGTTCTGCAAGTTCAGAAAGTTTAATTTTAACTCGTGTATCATTCTCACCGTTGTCCCCACCCAAGTAGGCACTCATCGCGTAACTCCGATTCCGGTCTATACCGGGCTGGCCGGACACTTTCGAAGAATCAGTGGGACATTTGTAAATATCTGTGGTGCGGACGTAGGAGAAAAGTGTGCCACGCTTGAGTCCATCGGTGTTCTTATCCTCCCGTGGGTTCCCAGCCACCCAAGAATTTGTCGAGCTTCGAGGGCCAAGTTTTGAATTGAAGGCAACGGGACCAGCCTGATTCAGGGGCATGCGATCCTCGTTATCCTCGATATACATGCCCCATGCTAATTGGAGCTGTCGCATATTGTCCATACAACCCAACCGAAGTGCGTTGTTCTTGGTGCGATTCAACGCAGACATCAACATTCCTGCTACCAGAACGACGATCGATATCACGAGCATCAATTCCAGCAACGTAAAGCCGT
>WBXJ01000154.1 GCA_008933045.1 Verrucomicrobiota bacterium | reverse complement strand
TTGAGTTTCATGGTGCAGGATCCCAATGGTATCATTGAGGAAGTCAACGAAAGATCACGCGACTCCAAACGCCGGATATAACGAAGCAACTCTGTTTCGGAATGATATTGATTGAAAACAGCGTGCTGAAGAAACCGAGTCCTGCGGATAAACGGCTCACGGTTGAGAACCCCAGAACTGCCGATCGATGACTGCAAGTCGGCGACGGTGAAGTTCGGTGGCTGACCCTGATTAAAGATCAAGAACAACTGATCCACTGCGGAAACGTTGGTGGTTTCATCGAGAGAAATGCCAATCGTTGTTGAATCCACCCTTCGCAGGTTGACTTGGTGATCCTCAGCTAGTGCGCAAATATCCGCTGCGGATTGAAGCCCCGTCCGGATACTCAGGGTATCAAAAAAGAACTCGTGCTGAACAGTATATCCTAGACGCTGCAAACCCAGAGCGAGCAACGCCGTCAGTTGATGCAATCGGGATGCGATTTGCCTCAGACCCTCTGGACCATGATAAACGGCATACATTGCCGCCATATTAGCTAGTAATGCTTGGGCTGTACAAATGTTGCTGGTCGCTTTTTCCCGACGGATATGTTGTTCCCGTGTCTGCAATGAAAGCCGATAGCCGGGGCGGCCTTGGGCATCTTTGGAAACTCCGATCAATCGCCCCGGCATCTGTCGTTTGAAACGATCACGGGTCGCAAAAAACGCTGCGTGCGGCCCCCCATAACCTAACGGAACTCCAAAACGTTGAGCACTTCCCACCGCAACATCGGCACCGAATTCGCCCGGCGGTGTTAGCAAGGTTAACGCCAATAAGTCGGTAGCCACCACCAACAACCCTTTTGCGGCATGCACCTTATCCGCAAACTCGCGGTAATCATGGATAGATCCATCAGTCGCAGGATACTGAACTAACGCACCCAGGAAATCTGGACCGGGCTGGTATGAGGTGTGGTTCCCAATCTCAAGAATAATTCCGAGGGGTAGCGCGCGTGTTTTAACGACAGCGATGGTCTGAGGATGGCAGAGTTCGGAAACGAAAAACGTGCCGCCTGTTTCGGTAGACTTGACCCCCAAACAAAGGGCCATCCCTTCCGCCGCCGCGGTCGCTTCATCCAACAGTGAGGCATTAGAAATCTCCAACCCCGTGAGATCGCAAATCATTGTTTGAAAATTAAGGAGCGACTCGAGCCGGCCCTGCGAAATTTCAGCCTGATACGGCGTGTATTGAGTGTACCAGCCTGGGTTCTCAAGGATGTTGCGTTGGATGACTCCCGGGGTGATGGTGTCGTAATAGCCCATCCCAATATAGGAACGAAACACCTTGTTCCGATCCGCAATGCTTCTGAGATTGCGGAGAAGCTCGTATTCCGACGTTTCCGCCTCGAACCGGAGTGGCGTGGTTGTCTGAAGCTTTTTGGGAACGGTTTTATCTACCAATTCTTCCAAGGTCTTAAGTCCAAGAGTGTTCAGCATTTCTTGCCGTTGAGCGGAGCTTGGACCTAGGTGACGATTCACGAACCGGTCAGGGTGATTGAGTAGATTTAAATTCAAATTTTGATCTTCGTTCAGCGGACTTTTTTCCGACATTCCGATAACTTTAAAAGCGCTTGAGCAAGAAGCAAGTGAGTTTGTTAGGCGGAATTGCCAATCCTGAGACGAAAGGCGATCAAAAACCCGCGTTCAATTTGAATAAAAGTTGACCCAAACTTCTCTAAAAAGTGAATCCACATGAAGTTTCAAGATTGTCTATCACTTCATTTTGAGACAATGTTGCAGAAATCATGAAACAATTCCTTCAGTGCTGGATTATTGGCTTTGCTCTGCTGAATTTGGCGAACTCGGCGGTGCTGGCGGGTGAATCCGTTAAGCTACAAACTCGTGCGCGCACCAAAGCCGTTGCAAATGAAGGTGGGCCGCAGGTTGTAGAAAAACAGGTTGAATGGGATGCGGGTCGAACTGCAGTGGTGATCTGCGATATGTGGGACAAGCATCACTGTCCTGATGCCACAGAGCGCGTCGGCGAGATGGCTCCACGAATGAACGAGGTTCTGAAGGCGGCTCGCAGCAAGGGAATGCTCATTATTCACTGTCCCAGTGATACGCTAGGTTTTTACAAAAATCATCCCGGACGCAAACTGGCGCAGTCGGCTCCCAAAGTGGAAACCAAGACCCCACTGGCTGGTTGGTGCTCGCTCGACGGGGTGAAGGAACCTGCGCTCCCGATCGACGACTCGGATGGCGGTTGCGATGGTTGCCCAGAATGCCCGGGATACGGGGCATGGATCCGCCAACATCCCGCGCTGGAGATTAAGGACGGTGATGCGATCACGGATTCCGCAGAAGCGTTCTATTTGATGCGGCAACGGGGAATCACCAACGTGATCATCATGGGCGTTCACATCAACATGTGCGTGCTCGGGCGTCCGTTTGCGATCCGGCAGTTGGTGGCGCAGGGTCAAAACGTGGTATTGATGCGTGACTTGACCGACTCGATGTATAACCACCGAAAACGGCCCTTCGTTTCACACTTCCGAGGCACGGAATTAGTGGTGGAGCATATTGAGCAATATTGGTGTCCGAGCATAACGAGTGCGGATTTGTTAGGTGGCGAACCCTTTAATTTTCAAGGCGACATCAAAAAACGCATCGCGATAATCATCGGTGAAAATGAATATCACACTTGGGAAACCTTGCCTGATTTCGCTCGCAAGGAACTTGAGTGGCGCGGATATCAAATCTCGTATGTGTTGTCGTCATCGACGGATGGGGATCCGAAATTCACGAATTACGAGGCGATTAAACTAGCTGATTTAGTGTTGGTGAGCGTTCGACGACGCACCCCACCTCGGGCGATGATGGAATTGCTTCGTGCTCATATTGATGCAGGCAAGCCGGTGGTTGGCATCCGCACCGCGAGTCATGCTTTTGACGCGACGCCAACGGGTTCAGAGTATGCCTCTTGGTCCAAGTTCGACGTGGATGTTTTCGGAGGGCATTATGAAGGGCACTATAACAACAAGCCGCCTGCGGCCCCGCACACCACGGTCGAACGAGTCGCCTCGAACTCCACGCATGTGGTGCTCACCGGCATCAAATCCGCTGCGTTTAATGTCACCTCCCACCTTTACAAAAGTCATCAACTCGCTCGCACCACGGTGCCTCTGTTGCAGGGCAGAATCGAGGGACAGGATTTTGTCGAGCCTGTGGCTTGGGTCAATACGGCGCAGGATCGTCGCGTTTTCTACACGTCATTGGGAGACCGAGGAGATTTTCAACTCCCTACATTTCGTCGTTTACTTCTCAACGGCATCCTTTGGTGCCTCAAGGATCCGGTGCCTCCGTCTACCCTCGAAACAACCGAGCGTTCGGTTCCACGACCAACCCCTCAACCGATTGCTCAACCGGTTTCCACAGCCGTCAACGTTGATCCGCCACAGGAGACTCAGGCCCCGCCACTTAGCCCGAAGGAAGCGGTTTCAAAATTTCGTATTGCGGACGATCTAGAATGGGAACAGGTGCTGAGCGAACCCCAAATTTCGCAACCGGTTTTCCTCAATTTCGACGAAAAAGGTCGAATGTGGGTGGTCGAATATCGCCAATATCCTTCGCCAGCCGGACTGAAGCTGGTGAGTCACGACAGCGTCTGGCGATCCGTCTACGACAAAGTACCACCGCCACCACCCCACCACTTTAAAGGGGTAGATCGGATCACGATCCATGAGGACTCCAACGGAGACGGAATCTACGACCTCCACAAAACTTTTCTGGACGACCTGAATATCGTTACCTCCGTCGAACGCGGACGTGGGGGTGTCTGGATTCTAAACCCTCCCTACTTACTCTTTTATCCCGATTCGAATGATGATGACCGCCCGGACGGTGATCCCGAGGTGCGCCTCGCTGGTTTTGGACTTGAGGATACGCATAGCGTTGCCAACTCACTCCGATGGGGGCCTGATGGATGGCTCTACGGTGCCCAAGGCAGCACGGTGACCGCGAATATTCTGGTGTACGGCCCCCATGGAATCGTCAAGAATCCGAAGCCCATTTATTCTCAGGGCCAAAACATTTGGCGTTACCATCCCGAGAAGCGCATTTACGAAATCTTCTCGGAAGGCGGTGGAAACGCTTTTGGTTGCGAAATCGACAGTCAGGGGAGGATTTTTTCGGGACACAACGGTGGAGATACTCGGGGGTTTCATTACTTCCAAGGAGCGTATCTTCAAAAAGGTTTTGAGAAACACGGGCCGCTTTCTAACCCATACGCCTTTGGATATTTTACATCTATTCCGCAAGATAGTGTGCCTCGATTCACCCATAACTTCATCATCTATGATCACGGAAGTTTGCCGGCACAATACACCGGGCGTTTGTTTGGAGTCGAACCACTGCAAGGCCGAATCGTGCAGAGCGAAATTCTTCCAGACCGATCTTCGTTCCGCACCAAGGACATCTCACGACCTGTGACCAGCGACGATCGTTGGTTTCGACCCGTTGACATCAAGGTCGGCCCAGAGGGAGCAGTTTATATTTGTGATTGGTATGACCAACAGGTCAACCATTTCCGAAACCACGAGGGAAAGCTCGACACCGGAAACGGTCGCATCTATCGACTTAAGACCAAAGGCAGCGCTCCAGTCCGCTCAGAAAATTTAGGCACGCAAACCTCTGCTCAACTCCTCGAACGGTTGGCCCATCCCAACCGCTGGGTTCGCCAAACCGCGTTACGGCTCCTAGCTGATCGTAAGGATCCTTCGGTGATTCCAAAATTGTCGAACACCCTTCATGAGACTTCAGGTCAGATTAGCTTAGAAACGTTGTGGGCACTCAATCTCTGCGGAGGTCTGACTGATTCAGAAGTGAGAAAGGCACTCAAACATTCCGACCCGTCAGTGCGCCTCTGGACGGTGCGATTGGTCGGTGACGAAAAATCCGCTTCGCGTCCTGTTGCGAGCGAATTAACGGCGATGGCTAGCACGGAAAAGAATCTCGAAGTCCGCAACCAACTGGCGGCCACCGCTAAACGCCTCTCCGCAGACCAATGCTTGCCAATCATCCGGAACCTTGCAATGCGCGATGAGGATACGCAGGACAATCGAATGCCACTCCTCATCTGGTGGGCCATCGAAGCTCATTGCGAGAACAATCCCGACGCTGTCCTCCAACTCTTCGCTGACGCTTCTTTTTGGCGTGGAAAGTTGGTGGAGACTCATCTTCTCGATCGCGTCATTCGTCGCTTTGCGCAGGCGGGGTCACGTCAAGACCTGCTTAACTGTGCGCGGCTATTCGATCTCTCTCCCTCCGTGGAACATAGCCGTCGGTTGATAACTGGATTTGAGACTGCATTCAAAGGGCGGACGTTGGCAGGACTCCCTGCCCCGCTAACCAAGGCAATGGCTCGACATGGTGTCGGTTCAGCCGCGTTTGCTTTGCGTCAAGGGGATCCGCGAGCTATCCGCCAAGCGATCTCGATTGTCGCCGACGAAACCGCTTCACGTAGCGAACGGTTGGAATTCTTAGGTGTGATGGCGGAAGTCAAGGTGCCTGAAGCGATTCCCGTCCTGGCTCGCGCCTACCGCGGGGTCTATAAGGATGACGCCTTGCGACAGGCGGTGTTATCTGCTTTTCAGAACTACGACGACCCCTCAATCGCGGATATTATCATCAGTGCCTACCCAACTTTGGGACGAGAATCACTCGCGACCGCCCAGACATTGCTCGCTAGTCGATCGGCTTGGGCCCTAAAATTTGCTCAATCCATTCATACCAATGGAACTTCATGGTCAGGGTTCGGAATCAAACCTGAAACCATTCCCCTGACGATTGTTCGCAAACTGAAACAACACTCGAACCCCGAGCTTCAGGCATTACTCCAAAAGCATTGGCCACGGACGAGTGTTCCAACCACCCTTGAAATGGAGAAAAAAATTACTGAACTCGCGAGAGCCATTCGGAGCAACACAGGGGATCCCTATCAAGGCCGGACACTCTTCCAAAACACGTGTGCCAATTGTCACAAACTGTTTAATCAAGGTGCAGAAGTAGGGCCAGACTTAACGGTTCACAATCGCGCAGACCTAGAATCCATGCTGCTCGCCATTGTAAATCCTAGCGCGGAAATTCGAGAAGGGTTTGAGAACTATTCTGTGGAAACCAAGGACGGTCGATCCCTTTCAGGTTTTCTCGTTGAGCAAGATCAGAACACCGTCGTGCTTCGAGGCTTAGATAATCAAAACATGAGCTTCGCACGAAAAGATCTCTCCGAGGTCAAACTGGCGGGTATTTCGTTGATGCCTGAAGGACTCATGGAGGGGTTCAGTGATGAGCAGGTTCGCGATCTCTTCGCCTACCTCCGCAGCACCCAACCGTTGGTGGGCGAACCACCCCGTCGGCCCCCTCAACGCTGATCTCACCGTCATAACAATTCCGGCTCCGGATAAAGCCGCCGGTTTTTGTCGCCAAAGTCCGCGAGGAAGCCCACGCTTGCCGAAGCCACATTGACCCATGAGCCTGGTGAAGTCCAAACAACGCGTCGCCGACCACGGGGAGGTATTCACCCCCGCGTGGATGGTCGAGGCCATGCTCGACTTGGTGAAGGGTGAGACCGAGCGCATTGACTCGCGGTTCTTGGAGTCGGCTTGCGGCGATGGCAATTTTCTTACGCAAATCCTGCGGCGGAAACTCGCTGCCGTGGAACTCAAATATGGCAAGTCCGATTTCGAGCGGCGGCACTACGCGCTGCTCGGGCTGATGTGCATTTACGGCATCGAACTGTTACCGGACAACATTGCCGATTGCCGCGCCAACCTGCTCGAAATCTTCGCTGAGTATCTGAACCTCGCTCCTTCGGACGATCTGTATCGCGCCGCGTTCTACGTGCTTTCGCAAAACCTCGTCCATGGCGACGCCCTGACGATGCGCGCCCAGGGCAACCTGCCGATCACTTTCGCAGAGTGGGGCTACCTGAGCAAAGGCCGGTTCCAGCGGCGTGACTTTCGCTACGACAGCCTCACCCACTCGTCGACATTCAGCCAGGAAGGGTCGCTTTTTGCGCACCTTGGCAAACACGAGATATTCACGCCGGCTAAATCCTATCCGCCAATGACGGTGGTTGAGCTAGCCGCGCTTGCG
>WBXJ01000153.1 GCA_008933045.1 Verrucomicrobiota bacterium | reverse complement strand
TGAAACATAGTGGAAATGGTTTGGAATTTGGATTCGGTGCAATCGATTGATCAATGACTAGGGCTGAGAGCTGGGTGCCCTCCGCCATCTTAGGAGCTTTCAGTTCGGCAGGATCACGGTGTCGATGACGTGGATGACTCCGTTGCTGGCGGCCACGTCCGTCTTCACGACTTTGGCTTTGTTCACGGTGACGGCGCCGTTGGCAACTTTGATGTCGAGCGACTGGCCGTTGACCGTCTTGGCTTTCATGGTTTTCACGTTCGCTGCCATGACTTTGCCAGGCACGACGTGGTAAGTGAGGATGGCCACGAGTTTGGCTTTATTCTCGGGTTTGAGCAGGTCTTGCACCGTGCCCTTCGGCAGCTTGGCGAAGGCTTCATCAGTCGGCGCGAAAACCGTGAACGGGCCCGGGCCTTGCAAGGTTTCAACCAAGCCGGCGGCTTTAACGGCCGCGACAAGGGTGTTGAAGCTCCCTGCGCCGGAGGCGACAGCCACGATGTCTTTTTTATCGCCATGCTTGGTCTCGGCGCGGACGACGCTGGAGACCAAGGCCATGACGGTCAGAAGGGTAAGGGCAATGATACGGATATTTTTCACAGTTTGTATGGAATGTGCTGATTGCGTTTTGGCGTGAACCCGGACTTCGACCGCAAAGCTCTTCGGTTCGCCCAATCTGCTTTCGATGAGCCAAGGGCTAGTACTGCTTGCGGTTGATTTCTGATCTTCACGATTCGTTTTCATGTTGAATCTACTCGGGAGTAGGTCTCAACTTGTACAGAATTTGTACAATTTAAGATCGTCTGTCAATTGTTTGTCTCAAGTATTTTCAACACCGACTGCGAGAAGCGTTTTCTGAATCTTTCGATCTATTTTTGGGGATTTTCTGGCGTTTTACGGCCGCGTTAAAATTCGATCCTTGCAACACGGTGAGCATCTGTGGCAAATTTGTCTACATTATTACTGAAGCCAACCAAGCTATTAAAGTAGTGGCCCAGCGCACGGGATTGAGCGCCCACGTGATTCGGATTTGGGAAAAACGTTACGGCGCCGTCGCCCCGGAGCGGACGGCGACGAACCGCCGTCTTTACCCGGAGGAACAAATCGAGCGGCTAAGTCTGCTGCGTGACGTCACGCAGGCCGGACACAGCATCGGACATGTCGCGAAGCTCCCGACCGAGAAATTGCGCCAGCTCGCCAGGGAATCTCACGGCGCTAACGGTAATGCTTCTGAGTCGCGGACCACTGCCCGTGCAGTTCCTGCGGCTTCCAGATTCCTTAATGAAGGCCTTGCCGCAGTGAAGGCGCTCGACGCGCGAGCTCTGGAGGAGACGTTGAAGAGCGCCGCGATCGAAGTGGGTGCGCAAGGGTTGTTGCAACGAGTGGTCGCGCCGCTCGTTGTTAGTCTGGGCGACTTGTGGCGTGACGGCGTCCTCACCGCCGCGCACGAACATTTCGCCAGCGCAGTGATTCGGATTTTCCTCGGACAAGCGGCCAAACCCTTCGGTGGAACGGAGAGCGCACCTGTGCTTGTGGTGGCGACACCGGCGGGACAGATCCACGAACTCGGCGCGCTCCTCGTTGGGGCCGCGGCGGCGAATCTCGGCTGGCACGTTACCTATCTCGGCGCAAGCCTACCGGCAGCGGAAATTGCCGGCGCCGCCCGTCAAAATCGCGCCCGAGCCGTGGCTTTGAGCCTGGTCTATCCAGAAGACGACCTGCGGCTGGAAGGCGAGTTGACGCGACTGCGCGAGGCGCTGCCGCCCGACGTCACGCTGCTTGTCGGTGGGCGCGCCACGCCTGCTTATCACGACGCCTTGAAAAAAATCGGCGCGGTGCAAATGAATGATCTGGCGCAGCTCTACAACGCCTTGGATGATGTGCGCAAGACCGCCAAGAAAGTTAAACGATGAAACCGTTCTTCTCCCGCAACATTGACAACAGGGGTAGGCTCGTCCGTGGAATCGGGGCATTGGTGCTGCTCGTGGGAGCGGGGTTCGGCTTCACCGTTTCCGTCTGGCTGGGGCTGGGGTTGTTGGCGGCGGCGGTGTTCGTCGGTTTCGAGGCGCTGCGGGGTTGGTGCGTGATGCGCGCCTGCGGCATCAAAACCCGACTTTGAATTACCCTGTATGAAAGAGTTTATTTTCGAAACCGAAACCTACGTTCCGCGCGCCCGCAGCGAAGTCTTTCCCTTCTTCGCCGAGGCACGCAACCTGCAAACCCTCACGCCTCCCTGGCTGAAGTTCGAAGTCCTCACACCGTCGCCGATCATCTTGCGGCCCGGCGCCCTGATTGATTATCGAATCACCGTTCACGGTCTTCCCATCCGCTGGCGCACGGAAATCACCGAGTGGGATCCACCGCACCGATTCGTGGACGTTCAACTCAGCGGCCCATACACCTTGTGGCATCACACGCACACTTTCGAGGAACGGGATGGCGGCACGGTCTGCGCTGACCGTGTGCGTTATCGCCCACGCGGTGGCGCATTGATCCACTGGCTGTTTGTGCGGCGCGATGTCCAACGCATATTCCAGTATCGGCAACAGCGGCTGAATGAACTATTCGGCTCCGTGGTGAACAAATCCGTTGCCTCTGGCGCCATAGAGCCATGAGTCCCGCGATGCTTATCCAGTCAGCAACCGATAGTTGATCCAGGCGATAACCGCTGAGAGAAGCAACAATGTGAGACAGGGCAGCGTCTTCAACAAGGGGTTTTTCACCCGCAAATGAACGACAAATGCGGCAGCCATCAGGATGGCGATTCCGATGCAGCCACAAACGCCTGCAGGGAAATTGTTAAATTATTCATGTCCCGAAAGTATGCCTTTTTGGAGAAAAAAGAACCGAAAATTCGTATTACCTCGGAAACAGTTTGAAATGCACGATTTTGCATTGACCTGTCTGGCTCGCTTTGTTGTGATGATGAAGGACACCTAAACTGAATGTGACGACTCTGGGTTTTACCTTGATTCGACATCGGAGGGAGTGAAGTAGTTTTGTACGAACATGAGTCAGGGTAAAGTAAACATCGCGATTGTCGGATTGGGGTTTGGTTCGGAATTCATCCCGATTTACCAACGTCATCCTAACGCGAACATGTATGCAATTTGCCAGCGGTCAAAGGACAAGCTGGATCAAATTGGTGATAATTTTGGGATTGAAAAACGGTATACCAGCTTTGAAGAACTGCTCAAGGATCCCAACATCGACGCGGTGCACATCAACTCGCCGATCCATCAACACGCTCCTCAAAGCATCGCCGCTCTAAAAGCTGGAAAACACGTCGCCTGCACAGTTCCCGCAGCGACTACCGTTGAGGAGTGTCGTCAGATTGTGGAAGCGGCGCAGAATGCGAAAAAGAATTACATGATGATGGAGACGGTAGTGTATTCCCGCGAGTTTCTCTTTGTGCGGGAGCTACGTGACACCGGACGCTTAGGTCGAATTCAATTCTTGCGTGGTTCTCACCTGCAGAACATGGATGGCTGGCCCGGCTACTGGGAAGGTCTACCCCCGATGCATTACGCCACTCACTGCGTGAGCCCTTGTCTAGCGTTGGTTAAAGGCGAAGCAGATTACGTTTCATGTCTCGGTTCGGGTCGAATCGAGGAAAAACTGATCGCGAAATACAACTCTCCATTTTCCTTCGAAACCGCACACTTCAAGATTCGCGATCAAGACATCGGGTGTGAAGTGACTCGTTATCTTTTCGGAGCCGCTCGTCAGTATACCGAAAGCTTCGATGTCTATGGTTCAAACACTTCCTTCGAATGGCAATTGGTCGAAAACGATGACCCCGTCCTCCATGTTGGCGGCGAGAAAGTAGAGAAGGTTCGCGTGCCAGACTACGCACACCTACTCCCTGAGCCGATTCAACGATTTACCACAAAGGGCGTGTATGATGCCGATGAGCACCAGCATTTGTCCTTTATTCAGGGGGGTGGCCACGGTGGATCCCACCCGCACTTGGCGCATGAATTTCTGAGCAGCATCCTCGAAGGACGGGCCTCCTTCCCTGACGTCTACCAATCTGTGAATTGGACGATGTGCGGAATTTGCGCTCATGAATCGGCACTTCGCGGAGGCGAGCTTGTCAAAATTCCAGATTTCCGAAGCTAAACTAACCCTTAACAAAAACCAACAAATGACTATAGAAAACGGTATTGCATCCAATGCAAAACGCCTGCTGTGGGCAGGCTTTCTTGCCATCTTCGCCGCTGGCGTAGGATTCGCCATTCGCGGCGGAATTCTTGATAACTGGGGCCGCGATTTTGGCTTCACGGCGGGAGAATTAGGCCTCATCGGTGGCGCTGGCTTCACGGGCTTCTGCTTCGGAATTATTATCGGCGGAATGATCGTGGACAAAATTGGCTACGGCAAACTTGTCGTGGTCGCTTTTCTTCTCCACATTCTGTCGGCCTTTGTCACCTTTGGCGCAAGCAAAGGGATGGACAAGATGGCTGCTTACAACTTCCTGTTCTGGGGAACATTCATCTTTGCGGTCGCCAACGGAACTTTAGAAGCGGTGGCAAATCCTTTGGTGGCCACGCTGTTTCCTAAAAATCGCACACACTATCTTAATATTCTCCACGCCAGTTGGCCCGGCGGCTTGGTGGTCGGTGGTGTTCTGGGATGGATTCTTGATGACCATTACCAAATGTCGTGGAAGGTTCAACTGGGTCTGTTCCTCCTACCCACCGTTCTTTACGGCTTCATGTTCTTCGGGCAAAAATTCCCGAAATCAGAGGCATCCCAAAGTGGTCTTGGCATTGGTGAAATGTTGAAAGATGTCGGTATCCTTGGTGGAGCGGTGGCTTGCACCTTGTTGGCACTCTTTTTCAAGGGCACATTCGGATTAGATAACAGCATCGCTATCATCATCGGCTTGGCGTTGCTAGGTGTGGTTGCTTTCGCCACAAGATTCTCCTTTGGAGCTGTGCTACTTTTTGTTCTGTTTATCGTCCATGCCATGGTTGGTACGGTTGAGTTGGGCACCGATGGATGGATTCAAAACATCACAGGTAACATTTTGACATCGAGCGAGGGCAAGATCCTCTTCGTGTTCACCTCCCTGACCATGTTCCTCCTTCGTTTCTGCGCACACTTCATCGAAACCAAGCTAGGACTCAAGCCGATCGGCATCCTGTTGATCTGCGCCATCCTCGGCTTTATCGGCCTGAATATGGCGAGCGGCATCACCAGCTTCAGCTATGCCTTGCTGGCTCTGACCGTCTATGGAATCTCAAAAACCTTCTTCTGGCCCACCATGTTGGCCGTTGCTTCGGATCGGTTTCCGCGCACAGGTGCGGTAGCAATTTCGATCATGGGCGGCATTGGCATGATGAGTGCCGGTCTGTTCGGTTCGCCTGGTCTCGGTTATGCGAAGGATCGCTTTTCCGGTGAGGCACTCCAGAAGACAAACCCGACGGCTTTCGCGGAGTATAAAGCCGAGAAGCCAACGAAATTCCTCTTCTTCGCTGATGCGAGTGGTTTGGATGGAAAGAAACTGGGTGCGGTTCAAGACAAGCTTAACGGAGCCCGTGCGGAACTGGCCAAGGCTGGCAATCTGGACTCCTCGGCTGCTCTTACCAAGCTGACACCCACTGAGAAATCGGTGCATGAAGCAAGCATCATGGGAGATCGCAATACGTTGAAAGCCGATGCTTTTATCCCGGCGATAATGGCGGCGATTTACTTGGGACTGCTCCTCTACTTCAAGGCGATTGGCGGTTACAAAACCGTCACGATCGGCCAAACTAAGAAGGCGTAAGCCACCCGATACTTATTCACGAAGGCACTCCGCAAGGGGTGCCTTTTTTATTGTGACAGCACTGGGCTTTCCACCATGCTGCAAGCATGTCGTCAGAACGCCCAGAATTCTTTTTAACCCTGCGGGCCTTCGATGAAGGTCTTAAAAACGGGTGGCATCTGGGTGCCCAGCTCTATGTTTCACTCCGAGGCAAAACTCAAATATCCGTGCCCATCGGCGAGCGAGCACCGGGCGAACGGATGCAGAATAGTGACCTGCTACTTTGGCTCTCGGCAGGAAAACCCCTGACCGCTATCGGCGTTGCACAACTCTTGGAACAACATGGAATTCTTGAAACCTCGCCCGTGTGCGAACTCATTCCTGAATTTGGTGTGAGAGGCAAGGAGCACATCACGCTGCACCATTTGTTCACACACATGGGAGGTTTTCGCGACGCCGACCAACTCGATGAAAATCTCCCTTGGGCGACGATGATGAGCGCAATTTGTGCCACGCCGCTTGAGAAGGATTGGATCCTAGGACAAAAAGCCGCCTATCACACCGCCAGTAGTTGGTATCTTCTTGGCGAAATGATTCAAAAACTTTCCGGCCAATCATTCGCGGAATATATCCAGAATCATGTGGCCCGACCCTTGGGAATGTCGCGCACATTTCTGGAGCTTTCTCCGTCTGAGTGCTCTGAGCCTGCGAATGCACTCGGATTGCTTTACAACACGTTTGCGGGGAAGCAACAGCCGCATTCATCCTGGAATAGCCCAGATTACTGCCAACGCCCACGTCCGGGGAGCAATGTTCGTGGACCGATTCGGGATTTAGGGTGCTTCTACGAATCGTTGCTCGGCTACGGCCCAACTCCTTCTCCCCTGCCCTCGCCGGCGATGATCGCGCGATTCACGACCCGACAACGCCTCGGGTTTTATGACCACACACTCCAAGGCTCCATCGATTGGGGTTATGGATTCTTGATTCAGCCGCTAGTTCAATCAACTGTGAACCCTCCCTACACCTACGGATCCCATGCATCCGCAGCGACTTTTGGTCACAGTGGCAACCAATGTTCGTGCGCCTTTGCTGATCCAGCACATGGACTCGTTGTCGCGTGGATTTGTAATGGACGCCCGGGCGAGCGTATTCATCAAATGAGAGCGAATGCCATTAATAATGCGATTTACCAAGACTTGGGATTGATCTGAGAGTATTCAGCCAGAAAACTGGGTCGGTGTTGCGTTGTTGGATGAAGTTCGGTTGACCACTTTTTATAGCACATTGACCCCCATAAAAAGCCATCTCACCCCAAAACTAGTGGACAAACAATCAAGATTCCTGATGATGAAAAAGTAGATACTAAGGAACCGCTAAGACCAGTTACGACGGATGGATTATTTGCAACTGCCATGATCCCTGCTGATTCCCCGACACCAGCCAAACGCAAATATGTGCGTGCTGTAGGGCCACGACTGCG
>WBXJ01000152.1 GCA_008933045.1 Verrucomicrobiota bacterium | reverse complement strand
GGGGGCCGATGCGCTTTTGATCGAGGTTCACCCGAACCCAGCAGAGGCACTCAGCGATGGGGCCCAACAGTTGACCCTTGAAGGGTTTGCAAAACTCATGGAAGAGTTGCAACCCTTCATCGCCGTTGCGGGCCGGGAGTAGGTTGGATTTATTTTCTAACGGAAACCTGATTCACAAGACTCTGGCGTGGATATTGCTAGTAGCAACCAACGCCATGAGTCATTTGAGATCCGTTTTGTACTTAGACCACCCCTCGCGAGAGGCATCCAGCCTGCTGCGACACTGTGATGGCGTCTACTATGCCCCCGTCCAACTCGGGGCCGCAATCGCGCCGTTCTGGGTTGCCCTGCACGGCATTACATCCGAACCCATGGCCCTTCAAGCGTCTGAAGTATTCACCCAAATTGGACAAGCAGCCGCCGTGGTCGAGCTTAGAGTCGCTTAGGCGGGCAGTTCAAAAACAGCTTGCCCTGCTTTAAGCTGCTCGTATCGTAGGCTAGTGCAAACGAACGATTTATCTGTTCCATTGGTTGCGGAGAACTCTAGCGAGCCATCCATCGTGCAAATCAAGGAATTATCCAAGATTTATCGTCAGGGAGAAATCAATGTCACAGCCCTGAATCGAATCTCCCTCAGTATTGCACGCCGTGAATTTCTAACTCTGATGGGTCCTTCGGGTTCTGGAAAGTCTACCTTGCTGCATATCATTGCGGGGATCGATCGACCCACGAGCGGACATTGTATCGTCCAAGGTGTCGAAGTCACCCAACTCAGTGAATCCGAGTTGGCGGATTGGAGGAACCAAAATGTGGGCTTCGTTTTTCAAACCTTTAACCTACTGCCGGTGCTGACCGCATTCGAGAATGTGGAGTTACCGTTGCTTCTGACCAGGTTGACTTCTAAGCAACGGAAGAAACAAGTCCTGACCGCTCTGGAATTAGTGGGGTTAGCCGATCGCACCAGCCATTTGCCTCGCCAACTTTCGGGCGGGCAGGAGCAGCGAGTTGCAATTGCCCGCGCTCTTGTCACGGATCCTCAATTGATTGTTGCCGATGAACCCACCGGCAATTTGGACTCGACCTCCGCCCATGAGGTGCTCGACATCCTGCGATCCCTTTGCAATGACGCTGGCAAAACCGTGATCATGGTCACGCACGATCCCAAAGCAGCCGCGTTCGGATCAAGAAACGTCCACTTGGAAAAAGGCGAACTCGCCCCATGAGTATCGGCGGATTCATCCTGCGGAATGCGGTACGGAACAAGCGTCGCGCACTCCTGTCCATTTTGAGCGTTGCGGTGAGC
Organism: Verrucomicrobiota bacterium; assembly: GCA_008933045.1. Lineage (GTDB taxonomy): Bacteria > Verrucomicrobiota > Verrucomicrobiia > Limisphaerales > SXQI01 > SXQI01. The sequence continues at coordinate 6,065 of WBXJ01000152.1, read as the reverse complement.
CTGTTTCTTCTGGTCACGCTCCTAGTCGGTCTCAGGGAACTGACCCAACCTCCGACCGACGAAGCCAGTGCAGCGCGGATTGTGGTTCGGAACAAGATTTCTCTGGGCAATCTCCTTCCTCGTCGCCAACGGGCCACCATCGAGAAAATTCCTGGTGTCGCTGCGGTGACCCCTTTCACTTGGTTTGGAGGCAAATTCCGCGATGAAGAAGTGATGTTTGGGCAATTCGCAATCGAACCCAAACTGTTACTTACCATTTTTGGCGAAGCGAAGATGCCTCCGGAACAATTCGAGGCCTTCGTTAACGATCCAACCGCTTGCATCATTGGGATAAAAACTGCTGAGAAATACGGTCTCAAGTTGGGTGAGTTTATGAAGCTTCAAGGTACTTTCTGGCCGATCGACCTGAATCTGAAACTCGTTGGGATTTACGCGGATGGGATCGATGACCGTAACCTCTTCTTTCACCACCGCCAACTGGACGAAATGCCTAATAACACGGGCGAGGTCGGAACCTGGTGGGTCAAAGCTGCCTCACTCGAGGACGTGGGCCCCGTGGTTCAAACCATCAATGCCGCTTTCGCCAATACCACGGCAGCCGTGCGGGCGGAGACAGAGCGAGCTTTCCAGCTCAGTTTCATTTCCATGTGGGGCAATATTAAAATGCTCGTGCTTTCCATTTGTTCCGTCGTCGTGTTCACCTTGGTGTTGGTCAGCGCGAGCACCATGAGCATGGCCGTTCGCGAGCGGTTTCGGGAGTTGGCAATTCTGAAAGCGATCGGCTTCAGACGCCGAGAGCTTTTCGCCTTTATTCTCGCCGAAAGTTTTGGGCTGGCGGCGGCGGGTGCCGTGATAGGGGTGGGTGGAGCTTGGGGGATCTTCAACCACACCGATCTAGTCGCAAGTGCTAGCCAGAACTTCATGGTGCTATTTGAAGTAACGCCACGGATCATGGGCCAAGCCTGCTTTGTGGCAACCTTGCTCGGGATTGTGGCCAGCATTGCCCCGAGTCTTTCAGTCGCCCGCATGAGTGTCGTTGAAGGGTTGAAAACACTGGATTAAATATGGCTCTCCCGCTTCGTTACAATGTACGCAGTGTCTTGATTCGTTGGAGATCAACTCTTTCCACCATCTTCGGCATTGGCCTTGTGGTCGCCGTTTATATCATGATGCAATCTCTCGCTGTGGGCTTGGAGAAATCCAGTGCGAACACCGGCGATCCGCGCAACTTGTTACTCGTTCGGAAGGGTTCTACTGCAGAAACCAGCAGCCAAGTGACTCGCGAACAATTCAAGCTCCTCCAATACCTACCGGACATTGAAAAAGATGAAAAAGGGGAGCCGTTAATCTCAGCAGATACCTTGATCTTAATCAGCCTGCCGCGCAAAGGGGCTGCGGGAGAAGCCAACATCTTGGTTCGAGGGGTCTCGAAAGTAGGCATGCAGCTCCGTCCTCAAGTCAGACTCACTCAGGGTCGCATGTTTGAAGGCGGACGTCGTGAGGTTGTGGTCAGCCAGAAGTTAGCGGAACGGTTCGACAATCTAGGCATCGGCGAATCTTTCAAGACAGGCGGGCACCAGCTTCAAGTGGTGGGTTGGTTCGATGGAAACAAAAGCGCGTTCGATTCGGAGATATGGATGGACTCGGATGATGCACGCTCGCTTTTCGACCGTGAGAATTATTCCAGCGTGCTCCTCCGTTCGGATCCAACCCAGTGGGGTGCCTTAACAAATCGCGTCGAATCTGACAAACGCTTGTCATTGTCGGTAATTCCCGAAACCAAGTATTATAGTAACCAGACAGCGACAGCGACGCCCATTCGGTTTCTTGGAAATTTCCTTGCCACCGCAATGTCTGTCGGTGCGATTTTTGCCGCCATGAACACGATGTATGCAAGCGTGGGTGCTCGGACACGCGAAGTGGGAACCTTGCGCGTGCTCGGTTTCAGGCGACGTGCGATCCTCATCGGTTTCCTATTGGAAGGAGCCATCCTCGCATTTCTCGGTGGTCTCATCGGTTGTTTGCTCTCCTTACCGATCAACCATTACTCCACAGGCACCCTCAATTTCCAGACCTTCAGCGAAGTGGTCTTCGAGTTCAACATCACGCCACACTTGATCCTGAAAGGCTTGGTTTTTGCCGTCTCCGTCGGGCTAATTGGAAGTCTGATGCCTGCCATTCGGGCTTCCCGACTCCCAGTGATCGCTTCTCTAAAGTCACTATGAAGAGCTCCAAACTCGACTCCTTACGAATTGATAACTCCGTGCGCGAACGCCCTCGATTACCCCTCGCAGTGATTCTTCTAGGTATCGCGCTCGTGGCTGGAGTCAGTCTTTATTTCGCCATCCCGCGTGCCAGTGACGCCGAACGCATTGCAGGTAAGAAGAAGCCCGCCAACGCAACTTCTGCCGCTCTACCTGCATCCGCGACAAACTCCACCCTTACGCCTCGGTCCGCGACAACCTCTCCTCTGGTAAAAGATTCTGTCCTCACTGTGAGCGGCTATATCGTCAACCGTGAACGGATCGAGTTGAGCCCGCGCTTCATGGGTGTTGTCAAATGGATCGGGGTAAAAAAAGGTGATGCGGTCACCAATAATCAAGTGGTCGTCCTTTTAGACGATACAGAATATCACGCTCGTGAGACCGAGATCAAAGGTCGCCTCGAAGCCACGCGAGCCAACCTAGAGAAATCGCAACTGAGCTATGCGCGGGTCGAGAAACTTGTGACCGCAAAAGTGGAGACCCAACAACAGTTGGACGATTGGCGCCTCAATGTGCGCGTCGCAGAAGCGCAGGTGAAAGAGACGCAGGGTCAATTGGCCCTCATCCAGACTTACATCGACTGGACAATCATTCGATCCCCCATCAACGGAGTGATTCTCGAAAAACTTGTGGATCCCAACGAACTCGTGACTCCGCAAAGCTTTGGCGGAACTCGAGGTCCCAGCACAGCACTGATTGCTTTGGCCGACCCCAGCGACTTACAGGTCGAGATTGATTTGAACGAAGCCGACGTTGCCAAAGTTTACCTCGGCCAAAAGTGCCGCATCTCACCCGAAGCCTACCCTGAGAAAACGTATGAGGGCTACGTCGCCGAGAAAGCCCCGGAAGCAAGCCGACAAAAGGGTACGCTACAAATCAAAGTTCAAATCAAAGCCCCCGACGCGTTCCTGACCCCGGAACTCTCCGCTAAAGTCGATTTCATGAGACAACCCTAGGACATCACGAAGGTCGAAGGTTGATTTCCAACCTTTTATGTTACGGACAGGTTACGGGTTCGTCACTGCAGGGTGAAATCAGCTAAAACGCCTCCGTTCAAGCCAAAAATCACTTTTGTTTTCAAAAATCAGAGCTAGGTTGAACACATGAACGAGGTATCGTCCACAGTTCAATCAACGCGGTTTGTCCTTTCCTGGTTAAGTCGCCGGTGGAGTATGGAACTCCGTCCCGGACTCAATCGCATCGGTCGGAATCCAACTAATGATTTCCGCGTTCCCGAAGCCTCCGTCTCCAGCTTCCATTGCGAGATTAGTTTGGAGGAAAAAATCATCACCGTCCGAGATGTCGGTTCGACCAATGGAACCTTTGTCTCCGGAACCCGCATTAGGGAGAGTCTTTTAGCAACAGGTCAAATCCTTAAACTCGGCACCGCAGAGTTTCGGTTGGAAGAAAGCAACGCCGACGTCGCCAAGCTACCGTTGGAAACGGCACCGACCGATGACGCAGTGACTCGCAACGAGCTCACCAAGCTAATCACTCGCTCGGATCATTGATTCGATCCCTCGCGACAAATTTTGAGATCATTCTCAACTTGTGTTTCTCCTCAACCGAGTGGAAAGTTTCACCGGTTCCTAGTCATCTCCCATGAGGCCAGAAACAATTGTCATTGTGCCAACCTACAACGAGCGGGAAAACCTCCCGAACGTTGTCGCTCGTTTGATGCGCCTCCCCGTCGAACTCCACCTCCTTGTTGTCGATGACAATTCCCCCGATGGCACCGGAATTTTAGCCGATGAATTCGCCGCCAAGGATCCCCGTATCCACGTCCTGCATCGACAGGAGAAAGCCGGTCTAGGCCGTGCTTACTGCGCAGGGTTCGAGTGGGCTTTGGAACAAGGCTACGAATTCATCTTCGAGATGGATGGCGACCTCTCGCACAATCCTGACGATATCCCCGCCTTCCTTGCCGCGATCCAGAATGCCGACCTCGTCATCGGATCCCGCTACAGCAACGGCATCCGCGTCATCAACTGGCCGCTCAACCGCCTCATCCTCAGCCTAGGCGCGGCTAGTTACGTGCGCACAATCACGGGAATGCCATTCAGCGATCCGACCGGTGGCTATAAATGTTTCCGCCGTTCCGCGCTGCAAGCCGTGGATATCAGCTCCGTCCAGTCGAACGGCTACAGCTTTCAAGTCGAACTTACCCACAAAATCTGGCGCCAAGGTCTGCGTATCCTAGAAGTTCCCATCACCTTTACCGACCGCTTTCACGGAAGCTCTAAAATGTCCGGAAAAATCGTCCGAGAAGCCCTACTAATGGTCTGGAGACTCCTCTTCCAAAATGGCTGCCTACGCGAGCCAAATCCCCAGCAAACGATTCCCAAATGAAACACTGGACACTCGCCTTCACCTGCCTCGCCATCAGCCTCCTTCAACTTCGTGCCGCCGAGGCCGAGCCCAAACACCGCCTCATCTTCCCCTTCCAATCCAAGCACGTCCACAGCAGTTCCATCGTCCAATGCCCCAACGGCGACCTCCTCGCGGTCTGGTTCCACGGCACCGGCGAGAGAACTGCCAACGACGTCCAAATCCAAGGATCCCGCCTTCGCCATGGGCAGGATACTTGGGACCCACCCTTCATCGCTGCCGACACCCCTAACGTCCCTGATTGTAACCCCGTCGTTTTCCTCGATCCACAACAACGCCTCTGGCTAATTTGGATCGTCGTTCAGGCCAACCGCTGGGAACATTCCATTCTCAAATATCGCATCAGCGACAATTTTCAAAACCCCGGCCCACCCCAATGGAAATGGCAAGAAATTATCCTCCTCCAACCCGATGCGAATTTCCCAGATCAAATCAAAGACGGTTTCAAAAAACTAGGCTACAAACGCGACATGTGGGGCGAATACGCACGGCCCTACGACGAACTCATCGTCGAAGCCGCCCGCGATCAAACCAAACGAGAAACTGGTTGGATGACTCGCTGCCTCCCCCTCACACTCCCCTCAGGTCGCATCCTACTCCCGCTTTATTCCGACGGATTTAACCTCTCCCTGATCGCGATCTCCGACGATGCTGGAACCACTTGGAGAACCAGCCAACCCCTCGTCGGCTTAGGCAACATCCAACCCACCTTGGCTCGACGAAAAGATGGCACCCTCCTCGCCTTCATGCGCGATGGCGGCGGACCTCCCTATCGAGTTCTCACCAGCCTCTCCCGCGACGAAGGCCAAACCTGGTCCATCGCGACCGATACAAGCCTCCCCAACCCAGGCAGCAGCGTCGCAATCACAGTCCTCGCCGACGGACGATGGATCATCGCACTCAACGACACCGAACGAGGCCGTCACCAACTCAGCATCGCCATCTCCACCGATGAAGGCCAAACTTGGCCCCGCCGCAAAACAATCCAACAAACCCAATTCCAACAAGGTAGCTTCGCCTACCCCACCCTGATCCAAACCCCTTCCGGCAAAATCCACATCACCTACTCCATCCAACAATCCCAAGGCGCCTCCATCCAACACACCGAACTAAGCCCAACCTGGTTAGACAACCAAACCACCGCTTTCTAACTCCACCAAAAATTTGGAGGAGACAAGAATGTTTACTCTTCAGTGAGTCTTAGAGGGAGGGTCTAGCACTCCTGCCGGAATGGGGTTATTTTTGGATTTTGGGTCCGGTGCTGTCGCTGCGCTCAACCACGGAACCCCGCCTCCCGCACCCTGAAGGGGTACCGGATCTTCCCATCCTGACTCGTTACGGTATCGAGGCTGTGTGTTTTTTCTCATTACGTTTTGCCAATCTACCAACCTGGGACAAATTCTGAATTCGTTC
>WBXJ01000151.1 GCA_008933045.1 Verrucomicrobiota bacterium | reverse complement strand
CCCTCCGAACTGGAACCTTAGTTCCTCAATTCGTCCGTTGGGAATGGGCTACTTATTGGACCGTGGGTTTTTGGATGTAGCCGTGATAAAGTCCCATGTAGTAGGGAAGAAGATAAACCGTTCCCGCCCCTAATTCACGTCCGCTTCCGCCATAATCCAGGTGCCAGGGATCAGTATTCCAATGTCCAAAATGGCGATTCTCTACAGGCAACACCTTCCCATTCGTGCGATAACCGCGTGGGGAATCCTCCGGTGAATAAAGATCTTTCGCGGTCAATTGCCCCAGCGGCACCAGATCAAGCCGGTGCGAATTCCGATGCGACCAGTCGAGGCGATCTAGGGAAAAACCTCGCAGAGCCGCGATCGAATCCTCAAACCAACCCGTCGGCGGTTCGACTTTGTAGGAGCCCCAGAGATTCGTGATGCTTGCCCCAAGCCCGTGGGCGGCGTAGGCGAAATTGAAAAAAGGATTCAACTCGGGTGCCTCGTTCATCGTGTAGGCGTAAAACGAGTAGCGTGCGAGGTTTTTTAGTTTTGCATCCTTGGAACATCGCTGGAGCGTGTAGAAACACATAATCGCCATCTCATCATCCGATTGGTTTCCGGAGCCTGGTCCGTATTGCAACTTCGGGAACATCAGGTTTTGGGCATAGCCATGCTGATCAATCAGTTTTCGCATTGCGGCCTCGTATTTTTCGTCGCCCGTCAGGTAATGCGCGACACTCAGGTAGGTCAGGATGCTCAGCGAATTGAGTCCCCGCTCGGCCCACCAACGCGGATCCATGTTTAATGATTTCGGATTGTAAACACCCCAGCGCGTGGGGGTGCCATCGTGATCAATCAGATTGAAATCGTTCGCAAGAAAATGATCCGCCAGATCCCGCACCACCTCTCGGACGCGCTCCTTCTCCTCCACTGTTTCCGCAACAAGATCGTGATAAAGCGGGTAAAAAAAGAAATGCCCATCTAATTCGTCACTGCTCGTGTCACCTTTCCAGAACCATTCGCCATCTGCGCTTTTTGGCCAACGTGGTTCATACACTTTCCACAGTTCATCGCCTTTACGCTCCTGGATATCATGGGCGATCCGCCCGACATTCGGATCCGTCAAATCCTTGGAGCGAATCGTCCGCGCCACATACCCCTTGGGCGGTGCATGCGATCCGCCTTGGGTTACTTTTTGCAAAAATCGCAGCGCCTCAAACGCCTTTTTCGCACGCGATTTGGCTTTGGCGTCCTTCGTCGCGCCGTAAGCGAAGCATTCGCCCGCACCATACATCGCCGTCCATAATCCATCGTTGTCCGAGTCGTTCGGTTTGGAGGTGGATTTGTCGCCAGCTACCTGCAACGGTCCCTCGGCGACATATCCAAAGGGAGTGCGTTTGATATATTTTTCGATCTCCTGCTCATAAACCTCGGCCTTGTCCGCAAGCGTCATGGATCGGCGTTCTATCATCCCCAAGCCGCCCGCCGTGCCGAACCATGCCCGACCCTCAAGATCCATGGCGATACTGTGGACATCATCGTTGGGCAACCACCGAGGACCCTGCCGATAATGAAAATCCTTTCCATCCCAACGGATCGCTCCGAGGTGCGTCCCGAACCACATCTCTCCATTTAATCCGGCTGTGACGCACGTAAAATCGTTCCACGGCAAACCGTCCTTGCCCTCGAAAAATCGCCATCCTTTTCCCTCCCTGCAGGCGACGCCCGCCTTGCTTGCAAACCAGAGTTGCCCCGCCGAATCAAACCCCAGTCCCAATCCGTTCTCCGTTCCCCAGACCCGCCCGGACTTGTCCGCCATCTGGACCGATTGCCATCCATCCGACACTTTCCGTTGCAATCCCACGGCGGAGATTTGGTAGACATCCCCATTCGGTGCCGTGGCTTGCATCCCTTCAGGCCTTGGCAATCCCGGAACTTCGCGCCACTCCTTGCCAATCCGCGAGAACCATTTCCCGCCTTGCAGCACACGCGCAAATCCATTGACCGAAATCACGGACTCAATTCGACCCGATCCCAATCCGGACATGATCTCCCGATGGTGTGCAATCTCCTGTAGAAAAACTTGTGGCACCGGCACCAACTCTCTGGCGGTCAAAGTGACCAAGCTCAAACATAGAACGGTTGCGAGTTGGAAAAGTTGGTACATCTCTGATTATTTCAAATTCCTATTTCCATTGTCCAGCCCATTCCCCAAGCAAATGCAAAGCACGATGAACAACCTCGGGATGCACGGGTCCTACCTCTGGAGCCATTTTTTACGTTTCTTCCCCACGGGTTTCATCTGTAGAAACTGAGTTACACGATGATTCTAACAGAATCGCGATCTGGAAATTCTTCCCATAAACAGATCACTGAAGTTTCCTGCCCCATCAGAATAAGTTCTGGGTTGAGTTCAGCAAGGGGGGCGAGAACAAACGCTCGTTGATGGGCTCGGGGATGCGGAAGGATCAGTTCGTTGCTTTTCCGCACTTCTGAACCAAAGGCGATCAGGTCTAAATCCAACGTGCGTGCTTCGTTCAGGATGGTTTTGGGTTGTCGCCCTAACGCAATTTCGATCTCCTTCAACCGAGTGAGAAGTTCCTCAGGTGTTCTGTTGCTCGCGACTGATATCTCAGCGACCGCATTGATAAAATCAGGCGATCCTACTGGGCAATCGATGGGCTTCGTTAGATAAAAACTCGAAACACGCACCGGCCTAGTAGATAGCAGTTCCAAGGAAGCGAGTGCCGCCTTGAGAACGGTCATCGACTCTCCACGATTGGAACCCAAAGAAATATAAACAGAGGTCAAAAACTGTTGTTGTGGATCGTCCACACAAGGGAGAACTGGGACTGCCCTAGTAGACTATTTTAAACCCAGCACGTGCTGCATGTCGTAAAGACCCGCAGGTTTTTTAGCGACCCAAACTGCCGCACGCAATGCGCCATTGGCAAATGTTTCTCGGCTCGAGGCTTTATGTGTCAGTTCGACCCGTTCACCCAGGTTAGCAAAAATTACGGTGTGATCTCCGACCACATCACCGCCACGAATCGAATGCATCCCAATTTCGCTGGGAGTTCGCTCTCCGACAATTCCCTCGCGGCCGTGACGGATGACCTCGTGAAGTTGCTGATTCCGAACCTCCGCCAAAATCTCTGCCAAGGAAGCCGCAGTGCCACTCGGAGCATCTTTCTTGAATCGATGATGCATCTCCAATACCTCCAGATCAAAGGACGGTCCGAGGATCTCGGCCGCTTTCCGCGTCAGCCAAAAAAGAGTGTTCACACCGGTCGAATAATTCGAGGCCCAAACTACAGGAATTTTTTGCGCACAGACGAGGAGACGTGTTTTTTCCTCGTTACTGTGACCCGTGGTGCCGATGACAAGGGCTTTTTGCTGAGTCACACAGAGTTCAGCAAGCTCAGGGGTTACTTCGTGAAAACTAAAATCAATCACTACGTCGCACGAAGGAAGCAGCGCAGCTAAATCATCACCCGCGTCCACCGCACCCACAACTTCAACGTCTGGGATCAGTTTTGCGCAGGTCAGCAACGCTTGCCCCATTCGTCCCTTGGAGCCATTAATAATTACCTTGATCATACGAGTCCTGAATCAGCTCAAATCAACTTAGGCTTTAGCTTTCAAAACACCGCACTCGAGAAGTGTGCGACTTAGAATCTCTCGATTCTTCGGTTCCATTGGAACCAGAGGTAAACGGTATTCTTCAGTAATCACCCCCATCATTGCTAAGGCTGCTTTGACGGGGACTGGGTTGGATTCAATAAACAAATTCTTGAAAACCGGATAGTATTGAGTATGAGATTTCAGCGCGGCCGCAGACTTCCCAGCTGCGTAGTTTTTCACCATTTGACTGACTTGCTTAGGGATGATGTTCGAAGCCACGCTGACCACTCCCTGGGCACCGACAGACATAAACGGAAGAGTGAGTGAGTCGTCCCCGCTAAGAATCGTAAACTTAGGCCCCACAGCCGCCCGCAAGTGGCTCACGCGATCCGGTTGTCCACCGGCCTCCTTGATGCCGACAATGTTTTTAAAATCTGCAGCTAACCTCCGGATAGTTTCAACACCTATCTCGATGCCGCAACGGCCAGGAACACTATACAAAACCAGAGGTAATTTTGTGGACTGTGCGATTGCTTTAAAATGCTGATAAAGACCTTCTTGTCCAGGCTTGTTGTAATAAGGAGCGACCTGCAATGAACCATCTGCGCCGATTTGCTCCGCTTGCTGAGTGAGAAAAATCGCTTCCTCAGTGGAGTTTCCGCCCGTGCCAGCCAGAACCTTAACCCGCCCCGCCACCAACTCCACCGTAAGACCGATTACTTCAAGGTGCTCCTCGTACGTCAGCGTGGGTGATTCGCCTGTCGTACCAACTGGGACAACCCCATCCACGCCCCCTCTGATTTGGAGCTTTATCAAACGTTCCAAAGCCGCATCATCCAGTTCTCCATTAAGGAACGGGGTGACAATTGCTGTATATGTTCCAACAAATTTCATGATCAAGAATCAGTCTGCCTAACTGTGCTGCAAATGAGTTTGATTTGCGAGCCTGCTTTTTGAAACTATTCAAGCGCGACACCAATCCAGGATCTTTCGTTTTGAGTTATGAGGCGGCGATCAGCGTGAGGCATTTTGTTGGGCTGGATTGGATAGTTTTGCAGAATTCTGGCAGTGATCGTTCTTGAGTGGGGTCGGCGAGAAGTTCTAGGAGGGCCTTGCGGCACGCTTCAGAAAGTCCAGTGATCCCGATCCTTAAAAGGCTTAACAACATCGAAGCTGAAAATTTGATGGCCCTATCTGTGGTTGAGACTGGAACAGTTGAACCGAAGATCATTGCCAGAGAGAAATCTCAAGCAGTGAGGAAAGGTCGTTTGCGGCCTGATGCCGTGAATATTGTGCTTCAGCCCCGCAGGTTCGCTGACATGACTGAGTACGATCTGAAGAAGGTTGCCATGGAGATCGCGACGATTGGACGCTCTGGGCTCCATGTAAACTCACCTGAGACACCTTACCAATTGAAGAACCCCCCGGGCGATTTCAGCGTCTCCCTAAAGCAGATTCCGACCAAAAGAAAACCAGTTTCTCGCGTATTTTATTACGATTTCCACCCGCCACCCAGAGAACGATACAGTGCCACTCCGTTGAGCAATCGCGCCATCTGATATTGCAACAGGTTCTGCTGCGCGGAATGCAAGGCTTGCTGTGACAGCAGGACATCTACGTAGCTGTCCACGCCATGGCGGTAACGCTCCGTGATCAGGTCAAAGCGCCTCTGCTGGGCGGCAAGTAGCGATTCTTGAGCCTTCAGTTTTTCATCCAAGATGGCGCGGATCGAGAGCGAGTCGGCCACCTCACGAAAGGCGTGCTGAATGGCTTTTTCGTAATTGGCGATCTCTATTCGCTTGGTGAGCTTGGCCACATCCAGCTTCGACTTGGTGGCGCCGAGATTAAAGATGGGGATGGTGATCTGCGGGGAGAAGCTCCACGTCGCCGAGGGCGAGGTGAAAAGATCCGCCAGTTTGGCACTGGCTGTTCCGGCTGACCCGGTCAGAAGTATTCTTGGAAAAAAGGCTGAACGGGCGGCTCCAATATCTGCGTTGGCGGCTTGCAACGTGTGCTCAGCCGCCAGGATGTCCGGACGACGCTGCAACACCTCGGATGGAACTTCCGCGGGGAGGCTGGTGAGCAGCCGTTGGTCGCGCAGGTTTTGACCGGCCGGCAGGTCGTTGGGTAAAAGCTGCCCAACCAACACCACCAAGGCGTGCTCCGATTCCGCCAGGAGTTGCAGAAATCCGGCGGCGTTCACCCGCACCATTTGCACCTGTTCCTCCGCTGTTCGGAGATCCAGCTCTGAGGCTGCCCCCGCTTCAAAGCTCTTTATGATGAGGTTGTAAGACTTCTGCACAGTTTCCAGGGTTTGATTGGCCACCGCCTTGGCTTCGAGCAGTCGGACCTGCGTGAAATATTCCATGGCCACCTGCGAGACAAGCGCGATCTGCACACTCTTGCGTGCCTCCTCCGTGGCAAAATAGAGTTCCAGGGCTTCTTTCTTCAAACTGCGAACGCGCCCAAACATATCCAGCTCGTAGGCTGCCCCGATATCCACGTTGTAAATTGATTGCATCGTGCCCCCGTTGAACTCGGAGACCTGTCCCGAAGTCTTTTGACGCAGCAAGCTGGTGTCCACCTTAACACCCGAAAACTGGTATGAACGCGCGATGCGATATTCCGCGCGCGCCTGCTCGACTCGCAGCGCCGCCACGCGCAGATCGCGATTATTTTCCAAAGCCAGCCCGATCAACTTGCGCAGGCGCGGGTCGCCGTAAAACTCGCTCCAGTCAATACCAGCGGCATTGTTAGTTGAGGCAGCCTGCGGGGATATGGACCAAGCTCCACTGACCGGCGAGGCAGGTCGCTCGTATTTGGGCACCAGTGAGCAACCGGCGAGGCAGGCGATTGTCCCCAGAATCAAAAGTGAATAATTCATACAGTTTGCTCCTTCGTGTCACCATGTGCTGGAATTGGAGCAGGTTTTGTCTTTCCTTTAAAAACACCGCGAACTACCACGTAAAAGACGGGAATTAAAAAGATGCCAATGGCCGTTGCCGCGAACATCCCTCCCGCCACACCCGTGCCGATCGCATTACGACTGGCTGATCCCGCCCCGGTGCTGATCACCAAAGGCATGACACCCAGAATGAACGCGAAGGAGGTCATGAGAATCGGCCGCAATCGAAGGTGGACCGCCTCCAAGGTTGCCTCAATCAACCCTTTGCCCATGCCCTGCAAGTCCTTGGCATACTCAATGATTAAGATGGCGTTCTTCGTCGCCAGTCCAACCGTGGTCAAAAGACCCACCTTGAAATATACGTCGTTTGGCATCCCCCGCATGGTGGCTGCAAGAAGCGCGCCAAGCACACCCAGCGGAACAACGAGAATCACGGACAGTGGGATCGACCAGCTTTCATACAATGCCGCTAGGCATAAAAACACCACCAGCAGCGAGATCGCGTAAAGCATGGGAGCCTGCGATCCGGACAACCGTTCCTCGTAGGACTGCCCTGTCCACTCGAAACCAATCCCCGCGGGCAGTTTTCCGATCATTTCCTCCATCTCGATCATGGCGTCACCTGTGCTTCGTCCCGGGGCCGCCACACCCACGATTTCGTAGGCCGGGAATCCATTATAGTTCTGCAACTGCGGCGAACCATAAACCCACCGGACGGTGCAAAATGCAGAAAGCGGCACCATTGTGCCTGTTCGATTACGCACAAAGATACGTTGGATATCATCCGGCGACATCCGATATGGCGCGTCCAACTGGACAATCACCCGTTGAACACGGTTGCCGTTGATAAAGTTGTTCACGTAAGCCGAACCGAAGCTAGTTTGCAGTGTGCTGTTGATGTCGGCCAGAGCTACCCCCAAGGCGCCGGCTTTCCCTT
>WBXJ01000150.1 GCA_008933045.1 Verrucomicrobiota bacterium | reverse complement strand
TTTTACTCGCTAAACTCATCGATTTTGGCCTTTCTTGCTCGGTAACCATTATCTTGAGTCAACGACCTCACTTCACCTCCTAAAAGCTTTTCCTCTCGGTAACATTTAATTTGAGTCAATGCGACCTCTCGGGACTGCGTGCGTGCGTGGTTGCTATTGGGTCTCCTCCGCAATTAAGGTTCGTTTGTGTTGCGACTCGATCAGGCACTGGTGGAACGGGGATTGTGTGAAAGCCGCGAGAAGGCCAAGAGAGCCATCCTCGCAGGACTTGTTCGGATCAAAGGTCAACTGGCTCATAAAGCGAGCGACTGTGTGAAGTTGGGTGACGATGTCTCCCTGGATGGGGGAGAAAAGTATGTCAGTCGAGGGGGACATAAGCTCGAGCATGCGCTGAAACATTTTGGCCTCGATGTCCGAGGTCAACTAGCACTTGATTTGGGTGCTTCGACGGGTGGGTTTACGGATTGTTTGTTGCAACATGGAGCGGCGCGGGTCTGGGCGGTCGATGTGGGTCACGGCCAACTCGCTTGGAAACTGCGGCAAGATCCGCGGGTCATCGTTATGGAGCGGACGAATGCGAGAGAACTCACCGCAGCCCATTTCGCCGGACCCTGGACAAGTGCAGATCTTGCAGTGATCGATTGCTCTTTTATTTCGCTTCAAAAAATTCTACCCGCAGCCGTTGCGTTGATCGGGCTTTCCGGTAGGGTGGTGGCACTGCTTAAGCCCCAGTTTGAAGCGGGGAAAACTGAAGTGGACCGAGGGGCTGGAGTCATCCGCGACCCTGCCATCCATGAGAGGGTTGTGCAAGAATTGCAAAACTTTGTGACTCAACACACTCATTTACGGTGGCACGGAATTACGGAGTCACCCTTGCTAGGTCCGGCGGGAAACAAAGAATTCTTGGTATTGATTGAAAAAATTGCCTAAACCCATTCGTCGCGTCGCTTTGTATGGTAATCCGGAGAAATCCGGTGCGGGAGAAATCATCGCACGCACTGCCGGTATCGCGAAGGCAGCGGGTATTGATATCCTCGTGGAAACCAATACTTCCGCAGTTGCCGGATTAGTAGGTGAGGTGGAAGGGACCCTCGAAGAAGTGGCTGCGCAAGCGGATTTGCTGATGGTTTTTGGCGGGGATGGAACGATGTTGGGCGTGGCAAGGAGCCTCGCGGGTCAGAGCACACCGATCCTAGGAGTCAATACGGGTGGTCTCGGATTCCTGACGGCCGTGGGAGCCGGGCAGTTGCTTGATGTTCTTGAACAAATTTGGCAGGGCGATTTCCGTGTGGAAGAGCGCCATTTGATTGCGGCCGAAGGCACTGCCGCAGGGTTGGCTATTGATTTATCGGCTTTGAACGATTTCGTGATTAGTGGGGGTGCTGCCTCGCGATTGATCGAATTAGAGGTTTTGGTGAACGGCGACGTGCTCACACAGTATCGATGTGACGGGTTAATCGTCAGCTCACCTACGGGTTCAACCGCTTATTCACTCGCAGCGGGTGGTGCCATTGTGAGCCCCTCTGCCGATGTGTTCATGATCACTCCCATTTCACCACACACACTTTCCAATCGGTCCGTTGTCGTCAGCATGGACTCGGAGATTCAGGTCAGGGTGTTGTCGCGTCGTCTCGAGGTTTTTTTAACTGCGGACGGTCAGGTGCAAATGCCTTTGAGTTTTGAGGATGTGGTTCGTATCCGTCGCAGTACCGTGTCAATTCGACTTGTCAGACTTCCGCAAAGCACATTTTTCATGACTTTGAGGCAAAAGCTGAATTGGAGGGGCCAACCATGATCAAAATGAAGGATATCGCTGTTAAAGGCGGCGTTTCCGTCATGACTGTCTCGAAGGTGCTGCGCGACGCACCCGATATTTCGGCCCGAACAAAAGTTCGTATCCGCGCGTTGGCCGAACAAATGGGTTATATTCCAGATGCGATGGCGCAAGGATTGCGGACGCATACCACTCGGCTACTCGGTTTAGTCATCCCGAGTGTCGCCAATCCGCTTTATGCCAGGATGATCATGGCGATCGAGGAACGGGCTCAGGCGCTAGGTTATGAGCTCATTCTCGCCCACTCACACAACAACGTCGAACGGGAAGAGCAAATGATCCGTCGTTTGATGGCACGCCGTGTCGATGGGTTGTTTATTTCGCCGGTTTATCGGATGTCTCCGACCTCCTCAGTTTACCAAGAGCTTGAAGCTCGTGCGATACCGACGGTGTTACTGGGGCATTCGGCTCCGTTTTGTAGTCAGTTTGTGGGTGTCGAAACGGACAATACGGCGGCCAGCTACACCGCCACTTGCCACCTGTTGGAATTAGGTCACCGACAGATCGCATTTTTGGGAGGCCCTGCGGTTTCCCCTAGCGCACAGGAATGCTTTGAGGGCTATCGGCGTGCCTTGCGTGAGAATAAAATGACCGTGGATGACCAATTAATATTTGCTGCGGGCACAACCATCGAGGATGGGGAAAAGGGATGTCTACAATTGCTGGACGAAGGGATGAAAGCAACCGCAGTGCAGGCGGTGTCAGACCTCGTGGCGATTGGTGCAGCCTCTGTCTTGCTGCGCCAAGGGTTTTCGATCCCTCGGGATGTTTCAGTGGTGGGTTTCGGAAATATTCTTTTGAGCGAGTATTTCCGTGTCCCCCTCACGACGCTCCGTCAACCCAAGTTTCATTTAGGGATAGCCGCAATGGAACTGATGCAAAAAATGCTGGATCACGAATCCGTCGCCACGCGGCGTTTGGAAGCGGAATTAATCGTGCGCGAAAGCAGTGGTGTGATCTCTCAACCTCCACCGATGGATCGTCGAATCCAGACTGCGTAAAACATTCCGTTGCCACCTGCGTCGTAGGGCCACAGGAGTTTCTGGGTCTGTAATTGCAGTTCTGGACAGGATTCATTCACAGCCGCGACAACACCCTCAGTTTCAGGTGTTGTGAGGGTGCAAACGGAGTAAACTAGGCGTCCATTAGGTTTAAGTCCCTTCACCGCGTGCCGAAGAATATTGATCTGAAGTTCGGCTAACCGTGCCACTTCTTCGGGAGAACTGGTCCAACGTGCATGAGGGTTGCGTTGCCAAGTTCCGACACCACTACAGGGAGCGTCGACTAAGATGCCGTCAAATTTTGTCTTCGTTGGAAGTTTGGCCCCACCATCCCAGAGTTCGCGCCGGTAGTTAAAAACTTGGGCACGAGCGGTTCTGCGTTTGAGACGTTCGAGTCGCCAAGCTGCTGGATCACTGGCCCAAATCAACCCCTTGTTCGCCATCAAATCAGCGAGGTGCAGCGTTTTCCCACCTTCTCCTGCACAGGCATCCCACCACGTCTCCCCTGCTTGAGGATTGCACACATGACCAATGGCTTGTGAGGAGATGTCTTGAATCTCAAACCAGCCCTCCTGAAAGCACGACTCGCGGAATAGATCTTTTCTGCCCAAGTACTCCAATGCTGCGGGGTAATCGTCGGAGGCGGGCACACAATCCCCCAAGGTTTCCATGAGCTTTTCCTTGAATCCGCGTCGGACACGAAGCCAAAGTCGAGGCTGTTGCTGAAGGCTACGCAGCCAGACGACCTCCACCGGCATCACACTGGACACCCAGTTGGGCAAGGTCAATTGGCGCAATTGAGCATCTGAAACACCTCGAGCCTGCAGGGTCTCCATGTCGTCTAATTGTTGGCCGATGCCGATAGATGGATCCAGCCAAGGAAGCCACCGAAAATAATCAAACACCGCTTGAACAACCAGTCGAAGACGTTCCGGAGAAAGTTCCGACTTGCGAGTGTTTTCGCGGAGAGCCGCGTCTGCGGGGTTCTCGCGGCTTGACTGGCGAATAATCCGGACTGCGAGAGTTACAACTTGTTTTTCCAAAGATCAGGCTTGCGCCAGAATTTGCCGCAAAACGTAAGGTAAAATGCCACCGTGTTGAAAATAATCAACCTCGATGGGGGTATCAATCCGGCATCGCACGGCACAATTCTCAACTCGCCCATCCTTCCGCGTGATGCGTAGGGTTAAATCCTGTTGAGGTTTGAGTTCCGAACTCAGGCCCACCACATCGAACATTTCAGTGCCGTCAATACCCAAGGTTTGGGCAGTCATCCCCTCATGAAACTGCAGGGGCAAAACACCCATCCCAACTAAGTTTGAACGGTGGATTCGCTCAAAACTCTGCGCCACCACCGCTTTGACTCCGAGTAGTGCGGTTCCCTTAGCGGCCCAATCGCGTGAGCTCCCTGTTCCGTATTCTTGACCCGCAAAAACAACTAATGGAACTTGGGCTTCCTTATATCGCATGCAGGCGTCGTAGATGCTCATCTTTTCGCCAGAAGGTTGATAGAAGGTGTCTCCTCCCTCGACGCCAGCAAGCATGAGATTTTTGATTCGAACATTGGCAAAGGTTCCTCGAACCATAACCCGATCGTTACCTCGGCGGGCACCGTAGCTGTTAAAATCTTCCACGGAAACTCCGTTCTGTTGCAAATACAACCCGGCTGGGGAGGAAGGTTTGATCGCACCTGCAGGGCTGATGTGATCAGTCGTCACCGAATCACCAAAAACAGCCATCGCTCGGGCACTACGGATTTCTTGAATGGTTCCAGATTGTAACGAGAAGTTGGTAAAGAAAGGCGGTTCCTGAATATAGGTGGACGTTTGATCCCAAGCGTAAAGATTGCCCTCTGAACTCGCTACACTGTTCCAAAGTGGATTCTGTGCCGCAAAATTTGTGTAGAGCTCGCGGAAAGTTTCAGCGTTAAATGACGTATGCATCAGGTCGCGGATTTCTTGGAGCGACGGCCAAAGGTCACGTAAAAAAACTGGCTGAGCTTCCCGATCTGTGCCGATGGGTTCTTTGGAGAAATCAATATCCACTCGACCTGCTAGCGCGAACGCCACGACCAGAGGCGGACTCATCAAGAAATTCGCTTTGATATTTTGATGCACGCGAGCCTCAAAATTACGATTTCCAGAGAGCACCGACGCTGCGATCAAATCGTTCGCAACGACCACCTCCTCAATCGCGGGATCGAGCGGGCCGGAGTTGCCAATACAGGTCGTGCAACCGTAACCGACCACCTGAAAACCAAGCTGATCAAGGTAGGGTTGCAATCCACTCTCCTGAAGATAACTGCTAACAACCCTGGAGCCGGGTGCCAAGGATGTCTTGATCGTCGAACGAACCCGCAATCCTTTATCCACTGCTTTCTTGGCCAACAACCCCGCCGCGAGCATGACGCTGGGATTGGATGTATTGGTGCAGGAAGTGATGGCTGCAATTAAAACGTCGCCGTGGCCAATGGTTGCTTTCTCCGCCGTGCCAGCCAAAGATTTCCCCGTCTCAACTCGGCGACCCATTTCAGAAAGCGGCTTATTGTAACCGTTTTCCGCAACAGGTCTTTGGAATAAATGAGTGAATTTCTCCTTCAGTTCGGGTAGCAAAATTCGATCCTGAGGACGTTTAGGGCCAGCCACACTCGGTTTTACATGATCCAGATTCAGATCGATGATTTGGGAGTACGATACATCGCCCTTTTGCGGAATCCCGAACAGTCCTTGCGCTTGGTAGTAATTCCGCAGCGTGTCGACATGCGTTTGGTCACGACCAGTATTGATCAAGTATTGGCAAGTCTCCTCATCGATCGGGAAAAAGCCCATCGTGGCTCCATACTCGGGTGCCATATTGGCAACGGTGGCCCGATCCACAACGGGCAATGCCGTCGCGCCAGGTCCAAAAAACTCGACAAACTTGCCCACTACCTTGGCCTTGCGCAGAAGCTCCGTAATCGTCAGAGCCAAATCCGTAGCGGTCACGCCTTCCTGCAAGGCACCGGTTAAATGGACACCCACGACATCAGGTGTGAGAAAATAGACGGGTTGCCCAAGCATTCCTGCCTCAGCCTCGATCCCCCCAACTCCCCAACCCACAATCCCTAACCCGTTAATCATGGTCGTGTGAGAATCCGTCCCCACCAATGTATCTGGGTAATAAACACCCTTATTCTCCAGTACGCCTTTGGCTAGAAACTCCAAGTTCACCTGATGGACAATCCCAATTCCAGGGGGCACCACTTTAAAAGTCTCGAACGCTTGCATCCCCCATTTGAGAAACTGGTAACGGGTCTGGTTTCTCTTGAATTCCATCTCCATGTTCAACCGGAGAGAATCTGAGGAGCCTGAGAAATCAACTTGGACTGAGTGATCAACCACAAGATCGACCGGAACCAGAGGCTCCACCACTTTGACATTCTTCCCTAGCGTCGCCGTCGCAGAACGCATGGCAGCGAGATCAACCAGTAGGGGCACCCCTGTGAAGTCTTGCAGGACAATGCGAGCCACGATGAAGGGAATCTCCGCTGTGCGTTCCTCGGTTGTCTGCCAATTTGCTAAATTGCGGACATCCTGTTCACTGATCTTCTTCCCGTCATAATTTCGAAGGACGGACTCCAGAACCAATCGAATGCAGACGGGGAGTTTAGAGATTGGCCCTACTCCGGCCCTCTCCAACGCAGGCAAAGAATAAAATCTAGCCTGCCCCCCATTTCCAAGGGTGAAAGACTGCAACGTGTTAAACAAATTATGCGCTGGGTTCATACGATCACTCGACAAAATAAACTCGTCCTATTCATGCAGGAATTCAGCGAATTGGCAAACAATGACACGAACCATTTTGAGTAACGTAAACTGGGTCATGCGCTCGTGTTCAAAAGCACCTTCAAAGCTGTGCCGAGCGTTTGACACGATCGTTGAATCAGCTTACATTTGGAGGGATTCGCGAAAGCGAAGCCAACAGTCAAATAAACAAAACTATTCACAACTATGCCACTTTCCGTAGGTACTAAAGCTCCTGATTTTTCCCTTAAATCCAAGACCTCAGGTGATGTCAAGGATGTCACTTTGAGCAGCAATTTTGGACACAAAAACACACTGCTGCTGTTTGTTCCACTCGCTTTTACAGGCGTTTGCACGGCTGAGCTTTGTGACTTGACCGCAGGGCTGGCTAAATACACGGAATTAAACGCCGACGTTATCGGAATTAGTGTGGACAGCCCTTTCGCTCAGGAGGCTTGGGCTAAGAAGGATAAGATCGGCATTACGTTGGCTAGCGATTTAAACAAAAAGACAGCGGACGCATACGGTGTGTTGCTGCCTGATTTGGCTGGATTCGGCGCCGTGAGTGCCCGCGCCGCTTTCATTGTCGATAAACAAGGGATTATCCAATACAGCGAACAGACACCGACGCCCAAGGACTTGCCAAACTTCACCGCAATTCAGGAAACGTTGGCGAAGTTACAATAATTATTTCAGCTCGCGCGTTGAGACAGGAGTGATCCTGTTAGCCCCATTTAGTTGGGGTCTCAACGGCCTTTTGTACTCGTCGTTGCCTGTGAATTCGCCCACCGTGCCAACAGACGCACACTTTGCAGATATGAACTGTTGACCCTATTTTG
>WBXJ01000149.1 GCA_008933045.1 Verrucomicrobiota bacterium | reverse complement strand
TTTCCGCGTCGAATCATCACCTCCTGCAACCGATCCGCGCGACCGATCCATTTGTAATTGAGGCGACCTTGATCACACATCCATGAGGAATTAACCGCATCGTTCTGACGGGGTTCATAGCGGTGTAATTGCCCTTCGCGAGAACCCATGACAATGTTGCAACCCGTGCCGCAGCTTGTGCAAAGACTCTTGGTTTCTTTGAGAAACCATACCCGCATTTTAAAGCGAAAATCCTTCGAAGTCAGCGCACCCACCGGGCAAAGATCCACCGTGTTCAACGTGTAATTGTTATCGAACGGTTTTCCAGGATAGTGCGTCAGTGTGTTGTAACTTCCTCGATTCACGAAGCCGAGGGCGTCATCACCTACAATATCGCGGGTGAACCTCACGCAACGTGAACAAAGAATGCACCGCTCGTCATCGAGCACAATCCGTGGCCCCAGATCAACCCTTTTGGGTTTGTGTACTTTTTCTTCCACGAACCGGCTCGTCGCCTGACCGTGTTCGACAGAATACTCCTGCAATTTGCACTCCCCTGCTTGGTCGCAAATTGGGCAATCGAGAGGATGGTTGATGAGGAGGGATTCTAACACACCTTCGCGCATCTGTTGAGTTGCGGGAGAATCCGCATAAATCTCCATGCCTGGAGAAATTGGCGTCGCGCAGGCGATCACCCCACGAGGCTGAGATGGATCGTAAGGGAGAACTTGTTTAGCAATCTTGGGGGTTCCGTCTTCGTTGAGCAGGGGTTTGCGGTCAGGCCCCAACATGGGAAGGCCGTATTCCACGAGACACATGCGACAATTTCCAGCGATGGGAAGCTTCGGATGGTAACAGTAATGAGGAACCTCCACGCCCGCCACTTGGCAAGCCTGCAACATCGTGGTCGGGACCGGCTTACCGAGGTGATCCGGCATCGTCTTGGGTACGGCCACGGCGCGACCATTGACCTTCACCGTCACGGTCTCAACAGTTGTTGGCGTGGTCTTCACTTCTGGATTGGCAGCTGTGGACATTGGCTCAAAACTTGATTTAGTGGCTCGTTCCAGACTTAGCCTCATCAGCCTCGCCCTTCGCTTCAAATTCCTCTCGAAACTTGTTGATAAAACTGATCACCGGCCAAGCACAAGCCTCGCCGAATGCACAAATGGTTCTTCCTTGGATGTTCGTTGCTGTCTTGATCAAATAATCCGCATCCTGCTTGCGTGCGCCGCCATGGGTCATCCGGTGCAATGCTTTGCTCATCCACAAAGAGCCCTCACGGCAGGGCGTGCATTGCCCACAGCTTTCATGAGCATAAAACTCCGAGAGGTTCGCCAAGGCTTTCACGATATCGGTGGAGTCATCCAACACGATCACGGCACTTGAACCCGACATTGAACCCGCTGCTTGCAACGAATCAAAATCGTAAGGCAGATCCAACAAATCAACATCTACCGTCACCATCTGACCGTCTGCGCCCTTGCGTTTAAGTTTAAATTTTTCTCCTGCGCGAAAAACTTTTGACGAAGATCCCCCCGGAATAATGGCCTTCAAGCTCCGACCATCCCGTAGGCCGCCACCGAAATTGGCACCATTGATTAACTGCCCTAAAGAGACTTTACCGACTTCAATTTCGTAATATCCCGGACGCTTAACGTGGCCGCTCAGGCTGACGATCCGTGTGCCAGTGTTGTTGGGTGTTCCGAGTTGTGCATACTTGGCCGCTCCCAAGGTGATGATATGCCGCACATGGCACAACGTCTCCACATTGTTCACAATAGTGGGGCACATGTACAAACCAAGGATCGCTGGGAAATACGGAGGCTTGATGCGTGGATACGCCCGTTTACCTTCAAGCGATTCGATCAAACCTGTTTCTTCACCGCAGATGTAAGCCCCCGCGCCTCGATGGATAAAAATTTCAAGGTCATAACCGGAACCAAGAATATTTTTCCCTAGGAACCCCTGCGCTCGGGCATCAGCCAAAGCTTTCTTCAAAATTCGGGCGGCATCGGGGAACTCGCCTCGCACGTAAATGTAAGCTAACTTAACATCGTTGGCGTAACAAGAAATGACCATCCCCTCAATGAGTTGGTGGGGGTCTTTGTGAAGGATTTGGCGATCCTTAAATGTCCCGGGTTCGGATTCGTCCGCATTGCAAATCAGGTAAATAGGCTTGCCGCTCCGGCGATCCACAAAAGACCATTTCAATCCCGCCGAAAAACCAGCCCCTCCCCTACCCCTTAACCCGGACGCCTTAACTTCGTCCCGAATCTGCTCAGGGCCAGTCTGAATTTTGCCATCGGGCAACGCCTTTGGTTTCAGGACGATGGCCTGTTTCAATGCCTCATAGCCGCCATGCCGCAGGTAACACTCAATGTCATTGGTGTAACCTGGCTGGTCGATATTCTTTAAAATGAGCCGAAATTCCTGCGGCATAAAATCGTTCCGGACTGCTTGACTGTTTTCCAAAAATCTCTAAGTTTTAACCCCTACTTGCCGAATGGTGTAACGGTAGCACAGCAGTCTCTGAATCTGCTTGTCATGGTTCAAATCCATGTTCGGCAGCCAGCTTCAGGTGCTCCTCAACCCTTTGTTTTTCGGCATTGAGCCATCATTTCATCAGCTTGTTGCGTCGTCACGCCTTCTCGAAAATCCTCATTAACCATCACCACTGGGGCCGTCCCACAGCTTGCAAGGCATTCGACAAATTCCACACTAAATTTTCCGTCCTTCGAAGTTTGGATACCATGAGCCTGATCATCCAACCCGAGTCGACTGCAAAAATGGTGGTGCAATTCGTATGCTCCCCCCAACGCACAACTCAAGGTGCGGCAGATTTTGACCTGAAATTGACCCGCAGGTTGCTGGCGAAACATCGGGTAAAAAGTCACCAACTCCAGCACATGGATGGGTTGCATCTCCAACTTGGCCACGATCCACGCCACCGCCTCCTGTGAGATATATCCAAACCGCTCCTGAACCTCGTGGAGCAGCATCAGCACGGCACTCCGTTTTTCTGGGTAATGGGAGATCAGTTCGGAAGCCTCCGCTTCAAGCTCTGCAGAAACCACAAAATGCGCGTCATGAGCCAACGGATTGGCGGTCGGTTTCGACGCACTGGAAAACTCGGTCGGTTCGCTCATCGATCACATTCTCCCATGACAAAATCTAAAGACCCTAAAATCGAAACAGTGTCGCTCATTAAATGGCCCGGCAATAATTCGGAAAGAATACTCAGGTTCACAAATGAGGGAGCCCTGATTTTCATCCGATGCGGTGTTCCACCCCCTCGGCTATTGATATAAAAACCCAACTCGCCTTTGGGGTTTTCTGCCCCAAAATAAATCTCGCCCGCAGGCGCGTTCACCCCCTGTGTTACGAGGATGAATTGGTGAATTAATTCTTCCATGCTCGAAAGGACTTTACCCTTCTCGGGCAACACGACCTTGCCATCAGGTATGTTGACAGACCCACCGGGCAACGCATCGAGACACTGTTGAATAATCCGTACGCTTTGGCGCATCTCTTCCATGCGCACCAAATAACGGTCGTAACAATCTCCCACAGACCCGACCGGAATATCAAACTCGAGTTGATCGTAGACCAAATAGGGGTGCGCTTTGCGCAGATCAAAATTCACCCCACTGCCCCGAAGATTCGGGCCAGACAACGCGTAATCAATCGCCATCGCCTTAGGAATAATGCCCACACCCTTTGTTCGATCGACCCAGATCCGATTGCGCGTGAGCAAGGTTTCTGACTCGTCAAAATTGATGACCACTTCGTCCAAAAACTTGCGACACTGTGCAACCCAACCGTCTGGCAAATCGCGGCTTAATCCACCGATCCGTGTGTAGGTCGTGGTGAATCGCGCACCCGTCAAGGATTCGCACAAGTCATATATTTTCTCGCGTTCCTGAAAAGTATGCAGGAACACAGTCATCGCGCCGACATCCATCGCGAAGGCTCCAAGCCCTAACAAATGAGCTGAAATGCGTGCGAGCTCGCAACAAATGACGCGGACATACTGACAGCGCGGGGTCAACAATTTATCAATCCCCATCAGCTTCTCAACCGCGAGCACATAGGCCACGTTATTGGCCAAGGGACCTAGGTAATCCAGTCGATCCGTGTAAGGGATGAACTGGGTGTAAGTCATGTTCTCCGCGATTTTTTCGTCACCACGGTGCAAGTAACCGATGTCAGGAGTGGCCTTGGTGATGATCTCGCCATCCATCTCCAAAATAACTCGCAGAACTCCATGAGTTGCCGGATGGGAAGGCCCCAAATTCAGTACCATCTTCTCACCTTGCACATCTACAAGATCATCCGATGCACGAGAAGCGGCTGGCGGAGGCGACTGAAGCGTCTCCTTGATTCGAGCCGAGGGTTCCTTGAACTGGATGTCCTGAATATGAACACTCATGGTTTCGAAAACGCGCTTTGCGCGGGAGAATCAGCGTCGGGAAGACGCACACGCGGTTCCCGCGCAAGAGTGTCTTTACCCCCTGCTACGGTCACAAACGGGCCACCTTCCAAAGGAGCCGGATTAGAAAATGCCACGTCGGGTAAATCGGTTGGCTTGCCAGCGAGCGGAAAATCTTTACGCAACGGGTAGTAGGGATATCCCTCCCACATCAAAATACGGCGAAGATCAGGATGCCCCCTAAAGCGGATCCCCATCATGTCGTATATCTCTCGCTCATGCCAGTTCGCGGTCCGCCAAACATCGGAGACTGTTGGAAGTTCGCCTACCTCTTCGCTGAGATTCGCCTTCAGCCGAAGGTGACAGTGATGCCCCAGCCCATAAAGCTCATAAACCAAGGTCCAACGGGGATCATCCCCATAGTTATCAACACTGCTCAAATCCACCAAATAATCGAAAAGAAGCGTGTGTTTTGCGAATCGACAGACTTCCGCCATCTGATTGGCATCGGAAATTTGAACAGTGATTTCGCCCCGAAACTCGCTGGGGTCTGAGATCAGAGTTGGAAACTGAGACTTTAATTTATCGGCCAATTCCAATGAGGTCATAGGTGGAAATTAAGGCGTCTTCCACTGCGTCGAAAGTAGTGGTTCTTTCGCCACTTTGTTTTGCACTTTAATCAGCGCATCCAACAGTGCCTCGGGCCGAGGCGGACAACCCGCAACATACACATCGACGGGAATAATGTTATCCACCCCTTGTAACACGGCGTAAGAACGATACATCCCACCCGTGGATGCACAGGCACCCATCGCAATGACCCACTTTGGCTCCGGCATCTGGTCATAAATCCGTTTCACTGCCAGTGCCATTTTGTAGGTAACAGTGCCCGCAACAATCATCAAATCACTTTGACGCGGTGAAAACCTCATGACCTCGGAACCGAAGCGGGAAATATCAAACCGGCTCGCGCCTGCTGCCATCAGTTCAATGGCGCAACACGCCAATCCCATCGGCATCGGCCAGAGGGAATTCTTGCGGCACCAATTGAGTGCTGCATCCGCTCGGGTAACAATGACTTCACCCTCAACCTTGGAATTGTATCCAATTTCGGCAGTTTGTTGCATAAAGAGGGCTTAGGCCCTTCGATGTGCAAAATAATCAGGGCAAAGTTGGCAGGCAAGGCAATTTGTGAAATTTTTCACAAGCGAAGCCAATTAAGGAGAATAAGCTGCTGGGATTCCGCCTCCGATCCTGCCAGTCTCATAACTACCTTTTATGATATTCAAGAACACTGTCAATCTTTCGGCACCCTGCAGCGGCTGGATCAGGTTCAGGGTGTGGGTCACCTTATGCTGTTTGGCACTTTCAACTCTGGCGTGGGCGGCTCCCCAACAAACGTGGTGGTCTGAAAAAGCCACCACCGCACTCGCCACGGCGGGGACGAACGCAAACCAGATCACCCTCGCTCTTACCAAGGCACCGCGAGATCAACGACCGGGCCTGCAGTTTTTGGTGGAAAACATGCCCCAATCCGACCTCCAAAGCCTGAGTGCCGCATTTCTCCTCGAAAATCTCAAACTTGCGTATGAAACGCGCAGATCATCCGCATGGGCGAAGGCTGTTCCGGAGGAGATTTTTCTGAACGATGTCCTCCCTTATGCGAGCATCAACGAACGGCGCGATTCGTGGCGCAAATCGTTTCGAGCCATGTGCCTACCATTGGTTCAGGATTGCCGATCCACAGGTGAGGCGGCCCAACGACTCAACAAAAAACTCTTTGGCTTAGTGAAGGTTCGTTACTCGACCGGCCGGAAAAAAGCTGACCAAAGCCCGCTCGAATCCATGGAGAGCGGGTTAGCCTCCTGCACGGGTTTATCCATCCTGCTGGTCGATGCCTGCCGCTCCGTCGGCATCCCAGCACGCCTCGCGGGCACACCGCTCTGGGCGAATAAACGCGGCAATCATACCTGGGTGGAAGTTTGGGACCAACGCTGGCATTTTACCGGTGCTGCGGAACCGGATCCCAACGGCTTGGATCGCGGCTGGTTTGTGCAGGATGCCTCGCAAGCCATGAAGGAAGTGCGTGAGCATGCCATCTATGCCACAAGTTTTCGCAAAACTGGCCTGTCATTCCCCATGGTCTGGGCAGCCAATCTGGCGACAGTGAATGCAGTCAACGTTACTGATTCCTATGCTCCACCCACAAAGCAGGTGAATCCAGATCAGGTGCGACTTTCAATTAAGGTGGTGGATCGAGCCCAAGGCCGTCGCACCGCCGCGAATATCACCGTAGTCGAAGCCAAAGGTGGCAAAATAATTCAGGAAGGTCGCAGCCGCGATGAATCTGCCGATTCAAACGATTTTCTCTCCTTTGTCCTGCCAAAAAAACAAGCCTACCGAGTTCAGGTCGCCTCCCCAAACAAGGATATTTCACAGGATTTTATTCCGACTGATCAGGCGGAAACCTTGATCACTCTCTACCTTGAACCCACACAAGGCGTGGCCACGCTCTCGCCCGTCTGTTATTCCCCTCCCTCGATTCTTCGCCCGCTGCGCAGCACGGATGAAGCCAAACTTAAAAAGGCGTTGAATGCTTATTTTGAGGCCACGATCGAAAAGCAAAAAACGTGGAAATTTCCTGCCGAACTCGACCGCGTCTTAAGCGACAACGAACCTGCCGTTCGTCAGGCGGCATGGAGTGCTTATCGCTCGGCAGCAATTCATCAAAGTGCTCATCAGGATTTTGGCTCCAACATCGTCCGTTTCGCTCAGCATCTCAGCCCTTACGTTGTTAAAACTGTGGGCACACGCCCGAGCGCAGGTTGGCCACTGTTCATCGCCATGCACGGTGGCGGAGGCGCACCCCAAGAGCTTAACGACAGCCAGTGGAGAATGATGCAGAACTACTACAAAGACCACCCCGAGCTGGGTGGGTATCAATACCTTGCGTTACGTGCTCCCAACAACACGTGGAATGGTTTTTACGATGTCTACGTCTACCCGCTCATCGAAAATCTCATCCGACAGTTCGCACTTTTTGGGGATGTCGAT
>WBXJ01000148.1 GCA_008933045.1 Verrucomicrobiota bacterium | reverse complement strand
TTGGGGCGAGGCGGTTCTGGTGGATGCTCCATAAACTCACATTACGTCAAAAAAGCTCCATGCAAAAAGACAAAACTCTTTCGACAAGAGCTTAGGGTCAGAGATGGGCTTAGTTCTGTGGGGTCGAGCCTGCTTCCGACTCCGCCCATCGCAGTCGGTTGAAGGAGCTTGGCTGGAAATGAAGCAGCCCCAAAGCGGTGCTTCGGGCCGTCAAACCATTGGTGTCCAGTTTCTCCACCGATAATCGTAGATGTCCCCCTTGCTCAAAATAAGCACGCACTTCGCCATCCTTCAATGAGGCCGAAGCGAGGTTCGTTCGAGCCATTTCGATCTGAAGCACTCGAGCGAGTGGAACTTCTATGCGGGTTCCCTTCGTGATCAAGGCAAGCTTGCCATCCTTTACTCCATCAATAAGCCCTGTCATGCGGTCGCCATTCCGCAACTTGGCAGCATCCTGTTTCAGAGTGAGGCTGTTCGTGATGAGTTCCTCGAACTGCCCGTCCCATTCCGTGACCTTCAGTCCGCTCAACCTGACGACGCCTTGCCCTTGGTGGACGAATCGTATACCGCCTCCGGTTCCTGAAAACGCCTCCGTATCGATCCATTGTTTGATCACCACTCCATCGAGGAGCAACGCCACGAGTTTCTTTTCGCGATTCACGCGAATATCGACATGCGCCGAGTTTCTTTGTCCAAAATTCGGCAAGGCAACTTGACCTAGAAACCGGAGCGGTTCATTTTTTTTGACGGGCAATAAGTTGGCTGAAAAGTTATTGATTTGAAGACTATAAAACCCGCCAAAATCTGGCTCTGTCTCTTTATTTGCAAGGTTCACAGGTTGCAAGTAGTCCGTGGCTAAAGCGACTGCGAGGTGAAAATAACCCTTCCATTGAAGGTCAAAATGGATCGCGGCCCGACTGGGTAAATTGACATCACGTGCAACCGAAGCTGATTGAGTGGCGTAAAACGCTCCATCGTGGAATTTCCACTCCCCCGCCTCACCCACACCCGCGTTTTGAACCTTGCCCATAGTCCAACCTGCAGCACTTTCGGGTCCCTCAAACAAAACAGCTCTTCGTTGCGGCGATGGAATCAGCGAGAGCAGCGAACTGACTGGAAATTCGAATGCACCTGCGTGGGGTGAGAGAACAGCAACCTTGTTGGTATCCATCGAAATCAGGTTTGCATCGAATGACTCACCGCCGCGAAGTTCGAATCGTGCAGGGGTTCCACCAGTGATTTCATTGCGGCGACGTGTTGGCAATTGAATCTCGGTGATGGCTTTCATCTCGAGAGTGATGGCGTCGATCGCGTCCGGATGCTTCCACACCACGTCCTTTCCGTTCTCGATCGTTTGGAGCGCGCCTGTGAGGACGTCTCCGTTGCGAAATATTGCCGTGTCAGCGAAGATTCTTGTTGAGAGAAATCCACAAGCGAGGACGCCAAATCCGATAATGAATCCGAAGCGAAACGTTCGGAGCAAATGGAGGGGGGGCGCTTTCATTTATTGCTCGATAGAAAGAGATTCAGGGCTAACCAGTCCCAAATCGTTAGGGCCGGAAGTAGGCCGGTTAAGGTTGAATTGAAGTTGGCGCACCGAACTCGTCATCAACTCAACGCTACCAAAATTGGCGTTCGATCCACGCAATTGACCGTTTTGAAATTGTTGAATATCCAGCATTAGATTTTCGCCACCGATTAGTTTTGCGCGAACCATCCAAGGTCCGTGAGTGACAGGTTCAGCCTCGCTCTTTGCTAAAACTAATTGCACAACCCGTTCCATGGGGATTTCTAAATGCGTCGCACGAGTTAATACTTTAATTTTTCCGTCATGGACGCCCTCAATTTTGCCTGTGACACGATCCCGATTTGCAAGAAATACCACATCGTTAGTGCTCGGAGCATTCGTGCTGATCTCGGGTTCATATCGACCGTCCAAAGCAGTCAACCGCATATTGGAAAGTTTGAGTTCGGGACCATCGGTTTGTGAATAAAAAACGAGTCCCCCACCCTTCGCCGCAAATCCGCTATTGTCCTTCCAACGACCTGCAGGCACACCATCAACTAAGATGCCGATAGAAGCATCCTCGATGTTGGTCCGTATCTCAAAGCGAACAGAACTTTTGGTGAGCATGCTGGGGATTTGTGCGTTGCCGAGCAGGACGGCTCCTTGGCCTGCTGTCACTCGCTGCAGCGTCAACCCGCCTTGGCTGATATACAAAATGTAAGCACTCGCACTGTAGTCAAAACGATCCACAGTCTTCGTGTAAAGAGTCAGGGTCAAACTGAACGCGGCACTCCATGTAAGATCGAACTCCAGACTAGAGCTTGTTTTGAGGCCAAAATCGCGCCCCAAAATATCTGGGCCTTTGGCGACAAACGCTCCATTTTGATATTTCCAAGGGCGTGAATTCTTACCGACAGTCCATCCATCCAAGCTGGTGGGACCTTCGAACAAAACGCGATATCCATTTGCCGAGAAACCGATCGCTTCAACGGTTTCTTGACGCCCTTTAAGTCGGCCAGCGAACCAAGTCTCAACCTCGAACTTGCCACCATCCATGCTAATTAAATTGCCGAGGATTTCATCTCCGTTCTTGAAACGAAGCTTTGAAACAGGCCGGAACGATTCTGGGGGACCTTGAGTCGCCTTCAGTCTGACGGTGGTCAAATTCTTGGGTCGTAGCACCAGCGGGTTCCTCGCCGCTGGAAATTTCCAAACTAAGCCTTGCCCGGTTTCGAGCCTCACCAACTCTCCACTCAGTGAAGTGCCATCGAACATCTGCAATTCCCCAGCAGACTCCGCTGAGGTTGCGAATTGTAGATTTAAAAGAATCCACAACCCAATGACAGACATCGCCACGCCAGCTATTTGGGTGGGTTCAGATTTACCTCTCATAGATTGGCAAAAACCGGTAATTCAACGCCAACGAAAGGAGCGAAGCAGAGGTGGAAAAACTGGAACCAAATTGGCCCTCCCAATGGCCATCGGCACCTTGGCTGGCGGCTAGCGTTTTTAAGTTCTTGCGGTTCCAGTCGCGCCAAGCGGCCGGCGACGCGTGAAAGAATGCTTGGGCTGCGTAATAGAGGTAGTACTGCTGATACCCGATTTCAGGAGGAGCCTTCTGCAAATACTTAAAGCCTTTTTCAAAGACGGGGTTATTTTTTTCCTTCGCCAGAGCATAGACAAGGCACGCAATGGCGGTTCGCGTACCGTTCGGGCCAATCGAAGTTGTGTAGCCAAAACCGCCATCGGTAGTTTGGCACCGAGCGAAATATTTCAATCCTTTCTGTATCGCCTCCTCAGGAACTGCGATACCCGCGTTGCGAGCGGCAAAGAGAGCGACCATCTGTGCACCGCTGACGGTGGTATCCGCGTCCTGACTCTCAGGAGAATACCGCCAAGCACCTTGCGGGTTTTTGGCTTGAGACTGCACTATCAGTTTGATTGCGCCGACCAATGCTGGCCCTAATCGTACATCCTGCACCGTGCCGTAAGCTTCGGCCAAAGCGAGCGTCGAGAACCCATGGTTATACATGGTTTTTCCGATGTAACCCGTCTGGGCATTTCTGGCTTTAAGAATGAAATCCAGCCCTTTTCGGATCGACGAGGCATAAGGACCGAAGTTGGGATCATCCCCGTGAGCAAGCATCGAAACCAACGCTAAACCAACTGCAGCGGGTTCGCTCCCATAGGGTCGATCAGCCCATGATCCATCCTCAGCTTGGTTCTTTTGTAAAAACTGAAGGCCCTTCGTATAAACTCGCTCCAATTCTTCCGGCGAAATATCAATCGCTTCCTGAAACAAAACCTGAGCCTGACTGAGACCAGAGCAGCCAAAACCAATAAGCACCAGAGCGACCAACCGTTTCAGCCACGAAGCCCTCCCCCTCACCTGGTCAAAATAAGTCATCGTTTTGACCTTCATGGAACATCCAAAGCTGTGGAAAAGCTACTGCGCCAATGGAGCTGATGCTCACTCTCCAACTTCAGGAAGGAAGCAACCATGAACAGTTTATGAACGACGAACACTCCCGTAGACTAGTCGGATCACAAGTGATCGGCAAGCGTCTGCAACCAAAAACGCAGGGTTCTAGCATCATCTTTAAGCTTGGATTTTGGTGCCTCAAACCCTCATCATTCTTGGGTAATGAATGAGCCGCTCCTCACGTTAGAATTGCCCACTATCGCCAAGATTAAGAGTGGAAAAGTGCGAGAAATATTTGATCTTGGGGACTCCTTGTTGTTCGTTGCGACCGATCGAATCTCGGCTTTTGATTGTATCATGCCCAACGGCATCCCGCGCAAAGGCGAGGTGCTCACCCAGATTTCTCACTTCTGGTTCGACCAACTTGAGAACCTGATCCCCAATCATCGAAGGGCAAAGGCGCACGATCCGTTGCCGTCGGTTTTACAACCCTATCTCTCCCAAGTGAGCGGACGGAGTATGATCGTCGAAAAAGCACAACCACTCCCCATCGAATGCGTCGTGCGAGGTTATCTGGCCGGTTCAGGTTGGAAGGAGTATCAGCAGTCAGGCTCGGTTTGTGGGATTAGTCTGCCTGGAGGGTTACTTGAGTCTGCCGAACTCCCAGAGCCTATATTCACTCCAGCAACCAAAGCAGAAACCGGGCACGATGAAAATATTTCCTATGCGCAAGCGGAGAAAATTGTCGGTCCGGCGATTGTTGCTCAAGCGCGGCAGCTCAGTTTGGCAATCTACAAACACGCGCGGGAATATGCACGTCAACGAGGGATTATCATCGCTGATACTAAGTTTGAGTTCGGTCTTTTCAATGGCCGTCTGCTCTTGATCGACGAGGTGCTCACTCCAGATTCTTCTCGGTTTTGGCCTGCAGACCAGTATGCACCGGGGCGCAGTCAACCGAGCTTCGACAAACAGTTTGTCCGTGATTATCTAGAGACCTTGAGTTGGGATAAGAAACCGCCCGCACCCAGCCTTCCAGCAGAAATCGTCGCACGCACGACAACTAAGTATCTCGAAGCGTTCGAACTCCTCACCGGCCACCCGCTCTAGTCACTGATGCAAGCCCTCGTGGAAGATTTTTTGCAACATTTACGGAACGAGAGAGGTCGTTCCGAACGCACCCAATTAACATACGCGGCATTGCTCGGAAAAACCGTCGCGTGGCTTCAGCAAAACGGTTTCACAAATTGGGAACAAGTCGGACTCAATGACCTGACTCACTACCTCAAAGCCGAACAATCGCGCCTTGTCAAAATTCCTAACACCACCAGAACACTGAGTAGCAGCACACTTTATCTCGAAATCGCGAGCCTTCGGGCGTTCTTTACCTACTGCGAGACTGAAGGGTTGCTCACAAGAAACGTTGCGGAGAATCTCTCCCTCCCAAAACGGCGCGAACAGTTGCCGAAAACGTTGACTCACGAGGAGATCCTTCAACTCCTCGATCCGATTTTGCCTTCGACACCACGGACGCTGTGTGATGAAGCGGTTCTCGAACTTGCGTATGCTTCCGGTTTGCGTTTGAGCGAGTTGCGCACGATTCGACTCGAGCAACTTCACTTTGAAACGGGCTTTGTGAATGTCATTGGTAAGGGCAATAAAGAACGAGTGGTTCCCATCGGAAGTCGAGCGATTGAGGCCATCGAACATTATCTCCAAGCCGGTCGCCCCAAACTCGTGGGCCCCAAGTCTCCGGGTGTTGTTTTTCTCACGCAACGCGGCACGAGCTTCGCCCAATCTACCCTTTGGTTACGCATTAAACAACGCGCCGCGAAGTCGGGAGTAAAACGCAACATTAGCCCACATATGCTTCGTCATAGTTTTGCCACGCACCTACTCGAACATGATGCAGATTTACGAGTCATCCAAGAAATGCTGGGCCACGCCTCGATCAGCACCACCCAAGTTTATACCCACGTGAGCGGTCGTCGCTTGCGTGATGTGCACCAAAAATTTCATCCCCGTGCTTAAGCATGAATCATCAACCTGAACTTTCAACTCTTTGGTTTGTCGCTCACACCCGACCACGTTGCGAAAAAAAACTTGCTGCATATTGTCGCTTGGAAGGAATCGAGCCCACGTTGCCTTGCTACATCAGCGTCAAAAAATACGATCGGAAAGTCGTCAAATTTGAGAAGCCACTTTTTCCCAACTATCTTTTTCTACGGTTGCGTCCTGATCAAAGGAAGACAGTTTACCAAAGTGACTACGTAGCAAACCTGCTAGAAGTCTTCGACCAGAAAACTTTCGAGGAACAACTTCAAGATATCCTCCGAACCTTAGATTTAGACATCGAAGTTCAAGCAGAACCTCAAATCACCGAGGGTCGGATTGTGCAGATCAAATCTGGACCTCTGCGAGGAATGGAAGGAATCGTCGAATTAAGAACTGGCCAAATTTGCGTGACCTTGAGGCTCGATTTTATCGGACAATCCGCTGTGGTGAAGCTCGATGTGAGCGATATCGAGTTGACCGACTAACTGCCTTATATCCCGTGAGTGGGTAATGTGCGCATCACCTTCGCCATTTCCATCGCCGTATGAGCAGCCTCAATCCCACGATTGCTCTCGCGTCCAAGGCAACGAACTTTGGCTTGTTCCTGATTTTCGAACATGAGAACACCGTGGATGATCGGCACCCCACTGCTGATCTGCAACTGAGCTAAAGCTGCGGTCACGCCCGATGCGATGTGGTCTGCATGCGTTGTGGCCCCTCGCAGGATCGTGCCGAAGCAAAGAATCGCGTCATACGGAGGAGTTGCACGCGATAAGTGGCCCGCTACGACGGGAACTTCAAACGCCCCCGGGACCCGGACCACATCGATGTGAGTCACACCGGCTAATTTGAGTTCGGCTTTAGCAAAACGCACCAACGCATTCGAGTATTTTGGATTATACTTCGCAGCGACGATCGCGAAGCGCGATGTCGTGCTTAGTTTCGTCGTCCTGCGTTGAACTGGCTTCAGCATAAATATTAACAAACAGCCACTACTTGGGTCATCAAATCAAGTGCCCCATCTTGGTCTTCTTGGTTTGGAGGTATTTTTTATTGTGCCGATTGGGTTTGGTTTTGATGGGAACCTGTTCTACCACCTCGAGTCCGTAACCCTCTAATCCAACGATTTTTTTCGGGTTGTTGGTCAACAACCGCAGCTTTGTCAGCCCAAGTTCGGTCAATATCTGTGCACCCACCCCATACTCACGTAGATCCATCGGAAAGCCCAACTTCAGGTTGGCTTCAATGGTGTCATACCCCTGTTGTTGCAATTTGTAAGCTTTAATTTTTGCAGGCAACCCGATGCCCCTGCCCTCTTGGCGCATGTATAAAATAACGCCGGCTCCTTCGGCATCGATCTGCTGCATGGCCTGCTGCAACTGAGGTCCACAATCGCATCGGCGGGAACCAAATACATCCCCCGTTAGACACTCGCTGTGCACACGCACCAATGGGGCAAAAGTTTTTGAGATATCGCCTTTGACCAGCGCGATGTGGTG
>WBXJ01000147.1 GCA_008933045.1 Verrucomicrobiota bacterium | reverse complement strand
GGACACTTGCTCGAGCTTTTCAGTCGGGAAGGTTTCGAGGTTTGAGCAAGTGTTCGACGGTGGGCGGTCGCTTTCTTGAAAAGACGGGGTTGCCCGTGATTGGGAGAAGGTTTATGGTTCTCCGCATAGTTGATTCTCTAGTTCCATGGCCTCTTATCAAGTTATCGCCCGGAAGTATCGCCCGCAGTGTTTCGCCGATGTCGTCGGTCAGGAGCATGTGACTCAGACGTTGTCGAACGCGATTAAGCAAAACCGCATCGCTCATGCTTATCTTTTTGTCGGGCCTCGCGGCACGGGTAAGACTACGATCGCTCGAATTTTCGCCAAATGCCTGAATTGCACCGGTGGGCCGAAAGCCGATTTTCCAGCGGATGACCCCAGGGCTAAGGAAATTACGGAAGGTCGCTCGCTCGATGTGTTGGAAATCGATGGAGCGAGTAATCGGGGGATCGAAGAAATTCGTGAGTTGCGAGACACGGTTAAATACGCTCCGAGCACGTCGAAGTTCAAGATTTTCATCATCGACGAAGTCCACATGCTCACTAAGGAGGCGTTCAACGCTCTGTTGAAGACGTTGGAGGAACCGCCTGAGCACGTGAAGTTCATGTTTGCAACGACTGAGCCTGAGAAAGTTTTACCGACGGTTCTCTCGCGTTGTCAGAGGTTCGATCTCCGGCGGATTCCCACGAATTTGATAGTTAAACACTTGGCGCAAATTTCTGCGCAGGAGGGAGTCACGGTTGACGACGCCGCTTTACAAGCGATTGCACGCGGGGCAGAGGGTGGGATGCGGGATGCGGAATCAACTCTCGATCAGTTGATTAGTTTTTGTGGGAATCAGATTGTCGAGACGGATGTGCTCTCCATGTTTGGGTTGGCAGCACGGAGCCAAATTCTAAATCTTGCGCAGGCAATTCTGGAAGGCCAAGTCCACCGAGTTTTGCATGAGTTGACAGATCTAGCGAGTAACGGGAAGGATTTGGGACGATTGCTTTCGGATTTACTCAATCATTTCCGGAATCTCATGGTTTTCCAAGTCACTCAAGGTGACCTTCGATTACTCGAAGTGAGTGAGGCCGAAGCTTCAGCCCTGAAAACTCAGGCGACGTTGGCAGGTTCGGAATCTGTCACTCGCATCATGGAAATTCTAAGTGATTGCGAGACGCGGCTCCGTGATTCGGCATCCAAGAAGATCATGATCGAAGTTGCGCTGTTGCGGTGCTTGCAGGCCCGACATGCAATCAGTTTGGATTCCGTGCTCGTCCGACTGAATGAGTTGAAACAATCGCAACCTAGTGCTTCCTCGGTTGCTGTGGCGGTTCCAGTCCTTGAAAGCCGAGCCATCCAAGCAATTGCAACACCTTCTGTTGAGGCCGCCGCCGTGGTGCCAAATATCGGAGCTACAGAATTGGTGGGGGTCGCTTTGCAGGCACTGTGGACTAATTTGTTTGAAGGAATTGGGCGAGCGAATCCTTTCGCCAAGGGTTATTTTGAACAGGCTTTTTTGGTTTCCTATCAGCGGAAAACATTGACCATTGGGTTTGGTTTGGAGAGCGCTGATCAGTTGGCGATCGTCGATAATGTTAAGAATGTCAATATTATCAAAACAACACTGGGGGAGCTGGGTTATCCCAATTCCTCGGTGAAATTCGTTCAGGCGGAATGTCCGCTGAATTTCCAGCGACCGATTGCAGCGGTGGTAGCTCCTGTTGATCTTCCCCCGTGGCAGCCAGCTTCTGTGCTTGGTGTGCCATCCAAAGAGGCCCGAGTTGTGGCTTCGGAAGTGAAAGGGGAGAAGGTGACTCCCGTGCTCCTAAATAAGGAAGATTTCAAGAACGATCCGTTGATCAAGAAAGCCCTCGAAATTTTCAAGGGTCAGATTGTCGAAGTGCGGGCTTGAATTTAAGGAGCAAGCAGGCTTTCGTTGAAGAAATTATTCTATGTCCAGCATTGGAAAACTAATGAAACAGGCGGGGCGCATCCAGCGTCAGATCGAAGATGTCCAAACGCAACTCGCCGCGAGGACGATCGAGGTTTCGAGCGGAGGAGGAGCGGTGAAGGTTGTTGCTCGATGCGACGGCACTCTTTCGTCCATCAAGATTGATCCGCAGGCGTTGAACCCCGCAGATGCGCAGATTGTTGAGGAGATGCTCATCACCGCAATCAACAATGCGCTGGGTCAGGCGAAGGAAATATCGAACACAGAGATGGCGAAGGTGACTCAGGGGTTTAACATTCCGGGGTTGATCTAAGCTTTCGCTGTTGTGTCGGCGTTGCCTCCAGCACTTGTCAGTTTGATCGCGCTTCTTGGTAAACTGCCCGGGATTGGCCCTCGCAGTGCGGAGCGGCTTGGGTTGCATTTGATGCAGACCGAGACGGCTCAGGTAGAAGTGCTCGCTCAAAAGATGGTTGAGGCTCGGCACCGTGTGTGCTCTTGTCAGAATTGTGGGGCACTGACCGAGGATCAACCTTGCCGGATTTGTCGCGATGATTCGCGTGATACCTCTCTCCTTTGCTTGGTTGAGAAACCGACAGATATTTTGAGTCTCGAAAAATCGGGAATGTTTAAGGGTCGATTCCATGTTTTGGGGGGTAAAATTTCTCCCATTAACGGAGTGGAGCCCGCCGATTTAAGAATTCGGGAGCTTGAGGAACGTCTGGGCCCGGAGCAGGTTCGAGAAGTGGTGATCGCGCTGCCATCGGATGTGGAGGGTGACGCGACGAGTTATTATTTGGCACGATTGCTTCGGGTGCATGGGGTGCTTGTTTCGAGGATCGCTCAAGGTCTTCCCGCTGGAGCAGGCTTGGAATTCGCAGATGAACTCACGCTCAGCCGAGCGTTGGAAGGTCGTCGTGAGTTGCAGTGAGTCTAGGCCATCTTTCGAACGGTTTCCCACTGCTCCAACCTTGATCCAACCGCAGGTAGTGGTTTTCGATCTTGGAAAAGTTTTGCTCGATTTTGATTTTAACAAGGCGGCTCGGGCCTTGGCAGGGGATTCTAGTTTCTCTGCCGATCAGGTGTTGGGCCTGATTAACCAAACGCCGCTCCTTCATCGCTACGAGACGGGTTTGATGAGCACTCAAGAGTTTTTTTATGAGGTTCGCGGCCTGACTGGATACCGGCGAACCCTGGCAGAATTCTGTCGGCAATTGGGTGATATTTTTAGTGAGGTTGCCTTGATGGTGGAGCTGAATCGATATTTTCGAAGTCAGGGCCTGCCGACCTACATTTTTTCGAATACCAGTGAACTAGCAGTTGATCACATTCGCGCGACCTATCCGTTCTTTTCGGAATTCACCGGTTACATCCTTTCGTATGAGCACCATGTGATGAAGCCTGATCCTCAGCTTTACGAGATTGTGGAACGAACCACCGGTGCCGCAGGGGGTAGGATTCTGTACTTTGATGACCGGGCGGAAAACATCGAAACGGCCCATCGTCGAGGCTGGCAAGTGTTCCTGCATGATCGCCCGCAGGATACGTTGGTGGCGTTGCGTCAATCGGGATTAGTGCCATAGCAAACTCGCATTTTCGGTGAAGATGTGCTTTCTTACTCCCGAAACCTGTCATCTTTTTCATGACTCCTGAATCTACGGATTTGACGACGAAACCGTCACTGACGACGATTTTTGCCTACTCTCGCAGGCAGGCGATGGATTGGAGTTTGGTGCTTATTAGTCAGGGGATCGAGACCACTCTCGAACAGGAGCCTGGGACCAGAACCTGGCTGCTGAGGGTTCCTTGCGGGGATCACTCACGGGCACTGGCGTCGATTCACCAATACCGGCTCGAAAATCAAGGTTGGAACTGGCGCGGGCACTTGCCTGGGCGCGATCTCCGTCTGAATCCTTCGGTCCTCATTTGGTGTGTGGCTCTCGCCTCTTGGCATTATCTGGCATCGACCAAATGGGCATTGTTGACGTCCGTCGGTCGGATGGATAGCGCGGCGGTGACTCAGGGCCAATGGTGGCGGTTGTTCACCGCAGTGACGTTACACTCGGATTTAGCGCATTTAATGGCCAATGTTACGTTCGGTCTTTTGATGCTCGGTTTTGCGATGGGACGTTTTGGCACTGGGCCAGCATTGTTGGCGACGTTTTGCGCTGGAGCCTTGGGAAATGTGACTGGGCTCCTTTTATATCCGCATGCTTATTTTGGCGTTGGCGCCTCTGGGATGATGATGGGAGCTTTAGGGGTGCTCGGACTCCATTCCTTAGTTGTTTGGCGTGAAAGCGACAAGGCTTGGCGGTATGTGATGAGCGGTGTGATGGCTGGTTTTTTTCTCTTCATTCTATTTGGGCTCGATCCAAGTTCTGACGTCCTAGCTCATCTGGGTGGGTTTATTGCGGGAGTGTTGTTTGGAGGTTTACTCTCCCTATTCCCCAAGAAATTGTTGGAGCATTACGTAACTCAAGTTGTCGCTACGTTAGTTTTTCTTGGCCTACTGGCACTGGTCTGGACACTCGCACTCAGGAGTTAATGATGATGTTTCGTCTCATCGCATTTTGTTGGATGGTTCAACTTGTAAACGCGCAGGCGGCTGTGGAGATGATGACATGGACTCGCTTGGATGGGTTCCAGATGGTTGCATCCCCGGCTTCCAATTCTTGTGTGGTGACTTCGCCTTGGGTGGCGACGAGTTTTCCTTGGGTCGAGGCGATTCCCTCTTGGAATATCGACGATACTCAACCGATGGGGGTCAAAGTCGAATTGCGGGCGGGTTTTGAGAAGGAGGAAAGTCGCTGGTATAATCTCGGTTGGTGGTCGATGAAGACTAACACCTTCACTCGGCGTAGCGACCCTGAGCAACGGGATTCCCATGGCGTGGTTTTGACGGATACCTTACGCGTTTCGCGACCTGCAACTCACTGCCAGATGCGGGTGACGATTCGGGGACGAACCAATGCGTTGGATGTGCGGATGCTGGGCCTTTGCTTGAGTGATCCAGCAGTGACTCGGGAAGCACCTCCTCAGTGGCGGGCTGTGCCTCGTGAATTACCGGTACCCCAACTGTCGCAGGGGAATTATCCGGGGGGTGAAACTGCTTGGTGTAGCCCCACCAGTTTGGCGATGGTGCTCAATTACTGGGGGAATGAAATCGGGCAGAACCAACTCTGTAAACAAGTGCCAGAGATCGCCGAGGCGGTGTTTGATCCGCTCTGGCCTGGCACCGGAAACTGGGCGTTCAATATCGCGTATGCAGGTTCATTTTCAACCCTGCGTGCGACGGTAGCTCGATTCGAAAACTTGTCGCAGATCGAGCCGTGGTTACACCGAGGTGTGCCGATAGTGCTTTCTGTGGCCTATCCGATTCTAAAAGGATTGCCCGACCGGAAGGGGGGACATCTGGTGGTCTGTGTGGGGTTTACCGAAGAAGGAGATGTGATCCTCAATGATCCAGGATCTAAGGAACATCCCCGTTTAATCGTGCCTTGTGCAAGGGTCGAAAAAGCATGGGCTGAGTCTGGCCGGACGGCTTATGTGATCCATCCGAAGCACCTTGAGGTTCCCGCGTGGACAACCTCCGCGAAGGTTCAAGGGTTGAGTCGATAAAACCGCGCGGCGTTATCGCCCCAAACTTTTCGCTGATCAGACTCAGATTTAGTGGCTAAATAATGGTGGATGATCCCGACCACTTCGACATAACTCCCTGCGAGCAATGCGACCGGCCAGTCAGAACCAAACATCAACCGATCGGGACCGAAGGCTTCCCAAACATCATCAAGATACGGCGTGAAATCTTCCTGCCGCCACGCACGAGCCTTCGCTTCGGTGACTAATCCAGAAAGCTTGCAATACACGTTCGGAGCTTGCGACAACGAGCGAAGATCATCGCGCCATTGAGACCGATCTTCATCATGAATTTGAGGCTTCGCGATATGATCTAACACGAACCGTTGATTGGGAAATCGACGCACCAGTTCCGCTGCGGGTTTGAGGTGCTTGGGAAAAATCAGCAGATCGTAAGCTAAGTCGAAATCTTGGAGTGCAGTGATTCCCCGCATGAAATCAGGTCGCAGCATCAATTGGTCATCGGCTTTATCCTGCAGCACGGCGCGTACGCCCACGAACTTCGGGTGCTTGGCAACCGTTGAAAGGTCGCGAGAAATGGTCTCGGCTTGCAGATCCACCCAACCGACGACCCCATGGATAAACGGGTGACGATCCGCTAAACTTAAAAGCGAAAAGGATTCTTCAATTTTCTCTCTCGCCTGAACTGCGATGCAACCGTCAAACCCTGACCGCCGCAACTCCAGTTCCAAATCCTCCGGTTGATAATCACGCATGAGGACGGGCACGCCCTCGTTAATCCACGGATAGTCCACGGGGTCAAAGCGCCAGAAATGTTGGTGTGCGTCTATTTTCATCAATCAATCAGACCGCGCTGGATACGAGTTCCTTGAACTTAAGAATCGTTTGCTCGGCAGCTTCATTCGAATTGGGCCAAGGCAAAACTTCCGCCGAAAGGTAACCCTCATAACCGACCTCCCTCAGTGCCTTCAATATCGGCACGTAGTCCATATGACCAAACCCTGGAGCACGTCGATTGGTATCCACAAAATGCACATGACCAATCGCCGATCCCGCCGCCCGCAACGCAGCAGGAATCGAGACTTCCTCAATGTTCATGTGAAATAAATCGAGCAAGAGCTTGAGGTTTTTTGTCTTCAGTAACGCCAGCAAGTCCAGACCGTCCTGGACCGTGTTGATCAGGTTAGTCTCATACCGGTTTAAAGGTTCGATCAACAACGGAACTCCGTGACGTGCGGCGTAATCCCCTAATTCATCGAGGGCATCAATTAGGCGAGCCAAGGCAGATCCCCGATCACCCCCCGGCAGGCTTCGCCCTTGCATTGATCCGATGATCGCCGAAGCACCCAGCGCTCCGGCCTGATCGATGATACCCTTCACAAAACTTCTCGCCCGCTGAGAAATCTCGGCATCAGGATGCGTGAGAGTCAATTGGTGCTTCACCCAGCCTGCGCCAGTGCCCATGGCAGCCAATCGCAGTGAGTGTTGATTCAAAAGCGCGGGCAAAAAAGCCAGAGCGGGATCATCCGGCCCGCAGGGAAAAACCTCGATCGAATCAAAACCAAGCCTAGCCGATTGCAGGCAAGCCCCCCCTAAATCATCCCAAAAAACGAAAGGCCCACCTCGCGCTTCACCCACCAACGAGACAGTCACACTCGATCGCATAGATCAGGCAAAACTAGGCAACCCCACCCACCACGTCAAGAATCCTGCCCACCAAAACCAGACGATACTGCCGGTGAAGTAATTTCAAACCCGATTCGCTCGGGCCGCACGACGGTGCGTCAATCCGTCGAGAGTTTGCCCCCCACCGATGCCGAGCGGATAGGTAAAACCACACAACCTCTGCCGCGTGGACTACTGTTTGATTACTCGGTAGAAGCGATGCCGGCTAGTTGTTGCTTGGGGATCGATCTGAGTGAGGTCGGTGGATCCGACAGCCTTCGTCTCTAGCGGAGT
>WBXJ01000146.1 GCA_008933045.1 Verrucomicrobiota bacterium | reverse complement strand
GAGCTTCTCGTGGTTATCGCGATTATTGCGATACTTGCTGGCTTACTTCTTCCTGCGATGGCTCGTGCGAAAACCAAGGCGAAACAATCC
Source organism: Verrucomicrobiota bacterium (assembly GCA_008933045.1). GTDB lineage: Bacteria > Verrucomicrobiota > Verrucomicrobiia > Limisphaerales > SXQI01 > SXQI01. The sequence continues at coordinate 7,427 of WBXJ01000146.1, read as the reverse complement.
CAATGCCTGAGTAACAATCGACAGATTGGTGTCGCACTTGCGCTTTATGTGGATGACTACAATGACACGCTACCTCTGACACGTGACTGGGCGTCGCTGGGTGGCAAGACGGGGAAGTACGACGTGTTAGTTAATGAAACGAACAAACCGCTCTTTCGTTACCAAGGGAATAAGGAAGTTTTTCGGTGTCCGGCGGATCGTGGTGATAAGGCAGGGATCACTTTCGTCGGGATCAATTGCACCAACGCGTATAACCAATATGGCACCAGCTATCTGATTGAATATGTCGGGGATTTCATGCGAACCAAACGGGTATTTGGTTCAATTGATGCACCTCGGAACAGCTATCCTGGCACTTCGATGAAGACCAGTGAGATTGCGGTCAGTGCGCATAACAAAATAATTCTTGGCGATTGGATTTGGCACTACAATCGAGGGTGGCTCGATCCCCGTAGTTCTTGGCACAATTACAAGGGGAAGAGCTTGGTCGTGATGCTCTTTGGTGACGGTCATGTGGAGGGTTACCGCTTCCCTATGAAACCAGAATCGGATCCGTTTTGGAGTGCGCCACCCGACCCTCGAAACCAATGGTGGTGAGGCGGTTGTCGTCCTAGCCCATTCGGCTTCAAATGGTCTTTGCGAACAGGTTTTGGATGGGTTTACCAAGTCCATCCCGGGTGACGTAAAATGGGCGTTTTTCGATTTCGTAGGAGAGGTTTGGTGGAATCCCCAGTGCTCTGTAAATGCTCGCGTGAAGGTCTTCAATAATCACTCGATCCTTCAGTGTTTTGCAGGGTCGCTCATCGGCTGTCACACCATGCACATGGCCCCGTTTCATGCCGCCACCGAAGAGCAATACACAACCGGCATCGGTAAAGTGGCGGTGCATCCCATACTGCGTCATTGATTCGATTTTGTCGGGTAGGGGCACCTGATCCACGACGGGTTTATCCGGTTTACCTTCTTGCATCATGTCGCGGCTAAACTCGCTTGCGACGACGATCAACGTGCGTTCCAACATGCCGCGTTCTTCGAGATCTAGGACGAGCTGAGCGATGGCACCATCAATCGCTTGTTTCATGTTGGTGAGTTTTTCGTGGCCGCGCTCATGCGTATCCCAATTGAGGAATGGAATATACTCCGTGGTAACTTCGATATAGCGAGCACCCACCTCAGCGAGCCGGCGCGCGAGGAGACAGCCTAGGCCGAATCTCTGGATATTCGCTTTTTCGTAGGTGCCTTCGCGTGAGAGATCCGTGCCCAAACGCTTGCTAAAGTCCCAACCTCCTGGAACATATTTTGCGATGGTTTCAGGCTTTTCCTGAGTTAAGTCGAACGCCTTGGCTGCGGACGATCCCAACAACCGATGTGCGTTGTCTAGTGAACGAATTAGGGAATTCTTTTGAAAACCGCTGCCGAGTTGCCCGATTGGCGAGGCGTCTGCAAGGCGTCGGTAAAACTTGTCTCGATTCTCGAATCGCCCGGGGCTCATGCCTCCTGGGGGAGTGACGACGTCTTTTGCAGAATCTGGAAATGTGACGTTAAAGGGGCCAAACTCGCTTCCGAGAAAACCTGCCGAAGTGAAGGCTTTAATCTCCTCGCCTTCGCCGACATCAAAACGTTGGCCGATATTGATAAAAGCTGGCACAGCAGCATTTCTTGGCCCGAGAGTGCGGGCAATCATCGAGCCGATGTGCGGACAGGCCACGCTTTGCGGCGGGGCGTAACCTGTGTGCCAATGGAACTGGTGCCGCGAATGTAAAATGAAACCGAGATCTCCAGCCGTATAGCTGCGGATCAAAGTGCCTCGATCCATTACTCGAGCCACTTTTTCGAGACCTTCGCTGAAGCGCACTCCATCGACCGACGTAGGAATGGAGGGGAAGGTGGAAAGCACCTTGTTAGGGTTCAATCCTTTTTCAAAAGGTGTGTATCGCTTGGGATCAAAAGTCTCCGTCGCTGCCATGCCACCGCCCATCCAAAGGACGATCACCGTGTCGGCAGTGGATGCGAGTTTGGTCGCGGGTTCTTCGGCAAACGATTGAAGTGGATAACCGCTGGCGAGTGCACCCAGAGAGGCCGCGCTCAACCCCTTAACAAAATCACGGCGTGTAAAGTCGGTAGTTTTCATGGTTCGAAAGTCAGTTTTGTTCAGTAAGTCAGTTGAAACTCAGGCAACATCGCCACGCTCCAAAGTAAATCCTCGACTCCTTCAGCGTTTGGTTTCGTTCCCACGAGTTCCAAGGCGAGGGTCAGTTCCTTGCGGGTGGGTTCACGGCAGAGGGCTTGCCGAAAAACTTGTTCCGCGAGCACTCGACCATCGGGATGCGATGCCACCAACTCTGCCGCGCCGCGCTTCAGCAATTTCGCGAGGGTCGCGCCGTTTGTTAATTCCAGTGCTTGAATTGTCGTGGCGGTGGATTGGCGCGTTGTCATGACCTGCTCTCGATTAGGTCGGCCTAAAGCTAACGCCAACGGATCGGCACTCGTCAACGAAGCGCGGACACGGTTGTAGATCATTTGACTGCTGATGGCTGCCGCGAGTGCGTCGGAGACATTCCAAGGTGCTAAACTCGGTTGGCCGAGCACCTGAGCATTGGGCCATTGGCCTGTAAATTTTGCGTCACGCCAGTTACCACTGGGTTGGGTGCTCGATTGCCATGTGGCGTCGCTTGCAATGTCCAAAACTCGTTCTTCCTTGGCATTGCGGTGCCTTATTTTTGCATACACCAACAAGCCCGCAGGATTGGATCCCTCACCCCCATTCACGGCTTCGACCGCAATAATGTTGGTGCCAACCTTGAGTTGATCCCGTGCATCATACGCACTGGGTTGACTCCAATCGGTCGATTCAGATCCCTTAACTTTCTCGCCATTGATAAAGATTCGGGCGGAGTTATCGGCGTGGATAAAAAACGTTGCTTCAGTAGGTTTCGTGTCGAGGATCAGCGTTCGTCGGAATCCATTGGTACCGGGTGGAACACCGCTGGCACCATGAATATCCCCCCAGATCCAGAAGGCTTGCGCGGGAGGAGAGTCGGCTGCGCCTTGATCCAGCAACAATCGGTCAAGTCCACCTTCGGGGCGATTCGCCCACACACCCGTGACCGTCCCCAGGGCGTCGCGGAATTGCTCCGCACTTAACCGCCGAACCGTCGGGCCTGTGAAGACAAACTTTCCATCGGGATTATCGGGGAGATTCACCGACGGCATTTGGTAGGCGCTTGAGGTCAGGATCAACTCCAGCGTCCGTTTGAGGTCCCATTGATGGGCCACGAGATCCTCCGCCAGCCAATCGAGCAAGTCTGGATACCACGCCTCGTTTTGCATGATGTCCAGAGGTTCAACGAGTCCACGACCGAGCAATTTGGCCCACAGGCGATTTACAATCGTGCGAGATAACCGGCCATTTTCGCGACTTGTAATGATCTGAGCAAGTTGCTGCAAGCGGTTGGTTTTGGATGCTGTTGCATCGACGGTGCCCAGTTGAGGAAATAAAAATTTAAGTGCAGCCTGCGTGCCGGTGGGTTTGTCGCATTGGACCATTTCTAAGGGGCTATCCGAATAAATACCCGCAAGCCCATAAGCATCGCTTAATTGCCAATCATCAATAAAAGAGTCGTGGCATGAGGCGCATTTTAGGTTCACGCCCATGAGCACTTGACCGATATTCTGGGCGGCTTGCATCGAGGGAGCCATCGAGGCGTTCACCGTTCCGCGCCAGACAATTCCTTTGGTAAATCCTTCGCTCGCCTCGGTGGGGTTAACCAATTCGCGGACGAATTGATCGTAAGGTTTGTTATCGCGCAAGGAGGTATAAAGCCACTGGCTAATTGTTTTTCGTCCGCCGTCGATATAACCAGTGCCAATGTAATCATTTCGGAGCAGATCATTCCAAAACGTCAACCAATGCTGGGCATAACGCTGCTTATCCGCTAATAGCACGCGCACAAGTCGCGCACGTTTCTCGACCGAACGATCGTTGAGAAACGCGAGTTGCTCCTCGGGAGTCGGGAGCAAACCCACCACATCCAAATAAACTCGACGAATAAAAAGGCGATCGTCAACCGGTTTGGCGACGACAACCAGGCGTTTCGCAGTCGGCGCCTCGACCCAGCGGTCGATTGGGTGTGCGGAACGACCGGAGGGAAGCGTTGGCTGATTGGGTTGGAGATTCTTGGCTGCGGGTTTGGCGAAATTGACCTCCGAATCCCATTTCAAACCTTGATCAATCCAAGCTCGTAAAACTCCTACCTGATTGGGTGTGAGTTTGGAACCCTTCTGGGGCATAACAGCATCTGGATCCGTGCCCGCGACAAGATGGATCAATCGGCTTTTAGCACTCGCACCTAGCACCACCGTCGAGCCGGACTCGCCCGATTCGAGAAAAGTTTTACGCGTGTCCAGTTTCCAATCGCCTTTGGCTTTACCGCGCCCGTGACACTTGATGCAACTTGCTTCCAGAATGGGCTGCACCTCGCGCCGGAAATCTATGGTTCGCCGACTGGGTGGAGGGAGGGCAGCGATGGCATCCGGAGTAGGCTCCATGGCCATAAGGAATCCCGAGCTACAAAGGCCAAATGTAGCGAGACCAACGATGACCGCAAAACGATCAAACAGCATTCCAAAACCTAATCTGAGAAGCATCACCGTGCCAGTGCAAAAATGGGGAGGCTAATTTCTCATAAGGTTTAGATAGGTCTGTTCGGAGCGTCCGGGTTTGCTTGACCAATCGAAAGCCTTATCCACGACCGATCTCATCTGGTTAAACCACCAGGTGGCTCGTGTCCGATGCGTGGGCTTCGGGGCAGGGGTTTGGGTTGAAATATGGGTGTGGAAACACAGTTCCATTTGGTTCGTTAAATCGACAGTTTTCATAATCTTGGCTGTCAATTTACCGATGGGGGTGGGACAAATGCTGTCCAACTGAAGAAATACTTTAAAGTTTCTGGCTGGAAAAATGTGCCTGTTTCGAAACGGGCGAGATGTTAATGTTTTCGAAGTTCACGCGATGGAATTAGATTTTACAAAAGATACGTTGGTTTTGGTGGCGCACGGCTCTGGGGTCAACGCTGGTTCGTCGGCTGCGGTTCGTTTGCAGGCGGATGCGCTTCGTCGGCGCGGTGGCTTTTTGCAGGTGCTGACAGGATTTAAGATGGAGGAACCTAGGCTGCGCGAAGTGCTCAGTCTCGCCTTGGGGGTTCGGATTTTTATCGTCCCGTTTTTTGTCAGCGAAGGTTTTTTTACGGAGGAAGTGGTTCCGCAAGAAATGGGTTTGATAGAAAATGGGGTGATCTGCCGCCGACAAGTGCGAGGCGGCCAAACGGTGTACTTTTCCAACCCAGTGGGAATCCATCCGCAAATGACCGAGGTACTTCTGGCGCGGGCGGCCGGGGTTGTGGCACGAAATCCGTTTCCTCGTCCTCCCAAACCGTCGGAGATGGCCTTGTTCATCGCGGGGCATGGAACCAAGAGCAACCAGAACTCACGTCAATCAATCGATCGTCAAACGGACCTGATCCGTGCCCGAGGAATCTATCGTGAGGTCCACAGTATTTTCATGGAGGAGGATCCGACCATCGCGAGCTGCTATGACTTGAGCGAGGCCCGCAACTTTGTCGTGGTACCGTTTTTTATGAGCGACGGTTTGCATGTGGTGGAGGATATCCCCGTGATGTTGGGGGAAGCCGAGCGGGTGGTGCAGTCCCGGCTGAAAGCGGGTCAGCCGACGTGGCGGAACCCCACTGAAAAGAAAGGCCGCCTCGTATGGTATGCCGACAGTGTGGGGCGAGAGCCGATCTTAGCGGACATTATCCTCGAAGCCGTTCGGGATGTCTCAAAGTTGACCGCTTAAATTATTTGGGTGGTGGCCGTTTGCTGGACGATCGTGGGGCGTTCGCCGAGCGTGTTGATTGAGGTTCGCGACGGCTTGGCTTGGGCTTTGACGGGGTGTTGGAGGATGAAAAAATGCTAGGGCGCGATGGAGCGGCAGCGCGTTTTTCGTGCGTACGGGGTCTCTGCTGTTGTTGCGGTCGCTTTTTTGTGGCACCCGATGCGGCTGGCGGTGGCGTGTGTTTCTGTTTTGTTGGGTGGAGGACAGGTTTCCTTAGAACCGATGGGCTTTTGGGAGCTGCAGGAGCGAGACGAAAATCCACCTGTTTTTTGAATCGATCTACCTTCGCCACCTGAACCTCCAAGCGGTCGCCTAGTTTAATAATGCGCCGTGTGCGACGTCCGATGAGCTGACGACGCTCATGATCAAAGACATAAAAATCATCCTGAAGCGTGGAGAGGGGCACGACACCGCTCATCGCAAGGCTGGGGACATCGACAAAAAAACCGAAATTGCGGAGATCCGTGACAAGGGCTGGGTAGCTCACGGGTTGGTTTGAATCGAGTTGGGACGTTAGAAATGCGAAGAGTTTGACGTCTTTACTGTCGCGTTCTGCGTCGGAAGAATTGCGTTCCGTAACTGAAATATGGTCGGAGATTTCCTTTAAGGATTGTGTGGAACCGTGATGTTGTTGAAACAACGCGCGATGGACAACGAGATCGGCATACCGGCGGATCGGGGACGTGAAATGTGCGTAATTCTTTTTTGCGAGACCGTAATGGCCGAGCGATTCCACGGCATAACGGGCACGCATCAAAGATTTAAGAAAACCGATTTTGAGTGCGGGGCCGATCGCGATGGTGCCTAGATGGTGCAGAAGTTTTTGCACTTCTGGCCGCTGTTGGAGATTGCCGCAAGGAATCTGGTGGCTCAGCACTTCTTCTCGATATTCCTGAAGTCGTCGTTCGTCGGGCTGTTCGTGGACCCGATGAATTGCCGCACGTCCCAACTGGAGAAGGCGAGAGGCCACGGCTTCATTGGCCAGAAGCATGTATTCCTCGATGAGTTGATGAGAGATATCGTTTTCGACTTTTTCAATCCGATCGATATGCCCGTGGTCATCAAGGTAAATTTTCATCTCGGGAAAATCTAACTCGAGCGAACCGGCTTTGAATCTCAGTTTTCGGATTTTTTGCGCCAGCTTGTTCGCGTCATGGAGCATTTGATCGACGCGACTCACGGGCTTATTTTGCAACACCGCCAACGCTTCGCGGTAAGAAAAGCGACGTTGAGAATGGATAACCGCAGGATAAAACTTGGTGGCTAAAACGTGGCCCTCATCGGATAGCAAAAACTCGACGCACCGAGTCAACCGGTCCACGTTGGGTTTTAGCGAGCACAACTCGTTGCTCAATGCCTCGGGCAACATCGGGATGACCCGATCCACAAGGTAGGTGGAATTTCCTCGGGTGCGAGCTTCCTCATCCAACGCACTCCCCGGCATCACATAATGTGAAACGTCTGCGATATGGACCCAAAGTTTCCATTGATGATTCGCGGTGCGTTCTAGACAGATGGCATCGTCGAAATCCTT
>WBXJ01000145.1 GCA_008933045.1 Verrucomicrobiota bacterium | reverse complement strand
CCGGGCAGATCCTAAATTATTTGCCAAACTATTTGCCAAAAAAGCGTCTTTTCGTGGCAAATACCTGCCTTTGCTTGCATTTTAACGCAGTTGGCACGGTTTTTGTTTTTAGGGTGTTTTCTGATGAAACCCTTGATTCTATTGAGTCTAAAGGGTTTTAAGGTGGTGCCAGAGGCAGGAATTGAACCTGCGACCAAAGGCTTATGAGTCCTCTGCTCTACCCCTGAGCTACTCTGGCATGTGATGCAACGATCATTGGGTCTCGCTCCTGATCGTGCGGGTTGAGACTCTGCCCCGTTGGGGGACGGACGTCAATAGTTCGCGAGAAAAATTTGACTGGTGCTGACGATCGGACGTCGGTTAACGATTGTGCATCAATCGGTAAAAGGCTCCGGAGTTTCCTTGCTCTGTCGGAACTTTCCACGTGGACTGACCTTGGATGTCGTTAACGAGGATGGTTCCAGGGCGCCACGTTTTTAGATCAGTCGATATTTGGACAGTAACTTGACCTAGTGGTTGGCCTTTTACCTTGATGGTGTATCCGCCCGATGGCGTGATCTCAACATTCAGGCTGGGTTGACCCGCAGGGAGTTGGATCGCGTCCACAAAGGCTGCGTCTAAACCAACGGCTAAAGCGTTATCCTTGCTGTAACTCCATTGGAATGTGTTGTAGCCATTAGGCACATCAAACGTGTAAGTTTGGAACGTCGTGCCCATGGTCAGGCCAGACCATTTCTCGATCAACTGACCGTTGATTCGGAATTCCAGCTTATCGAAGAATTCTTCAGAATTGACGAAATAATCGAAGGATCCAACGCCTGATCTCGTGTAGGAAGTTAGTGTCATCGAACTGCTGCCACCGTCGGCGATAGCTTTGGAGCGTGCGGCATTAGTTCCAACACTGGTGTGGCTGGATTGGATATCCCAGTTGTTGTTGCTCCACAGTTCGTTGAATAACCCGCCTTCAAAGTTCTCCGTGTAGACGCGTGGTTCAAATTCAGCGATTAGATTCACCGGGCCGTTGATGATGAATGTGTAAGGGTTTGCTGTGGAAACCACGGTTCCTGATAATTTATCTTTGAACCGTTTAAATTGAGACAGTTTAGAGGGTGTGGCCACGATGCTGACGGCTGCGTTTATGGGGTAGTAAGCCAATGTGGGAGTGACAGTTCCGCTTGAGCTGTTTTCAGTCGAAGCGGATGCTGTGACTTTATACACCTGACTTTCGGAGAAGTTATAGTTGAGTTGCACCGAACCCGTGCTACCAGCAAACCCATCTACCGCGATGTAGTATTTGTTGCCGGTTTTTACTGTGGTGATGATTTCACCGAAATCATCACCAGGAATATCATCACTGCTGGCTAGTTGCAGTAGCTTATCCACAAACCTGCCTTCGTAGATTCCGACCAGGGTATCGATGTCAGAGCCTTCGGTGCTGACGTAGAAAATTCCGTTAGTAGGGGCAGTCCAAGTGTACCAAAGAGAATGGCCGCCCTCGTTGCCTCCGTGGTTGGGTTCTTTAAATTCTTTTGTCGCGGTGGTGTTGGTCGCGATGACGAAACCTGTGGTGCTGGTAAGCGAGGTGGCGTAGGCGAACAAGTCGTTTGCCACTGATGGCAAAAGATAGGTCAATGTGAATTGTGACGGGATCGAGATGTTTTCGGCATAGTCGTACGCGCTGACTTCGATCACGTTCAATCCTACTTGCAGCAGGACAGTGCTCGACCAGTTATTCGTGCCCACGGCGGTGGTAGCGATTTCGTTGTTCACTTTGATGAGCACTTGTCGGATGCCAGAAGGGTTCGGCTGAGGATCGACGGCGGTTCCTGAGATTTCAACTTTGCCATCGACGGTTCGAATGCGGGATCCGGGGAGCGGGGAGAGGACTGTAATCAAAGGTGCTGTATTATCGGGTTCTCCATTCAGCTCAACGCGCAGGTGCACCGAGCCAACTTCAGAGGATCTCGCGCCCGCAACTGCAATCCAGTAGGTAGTTGCTGCCGTAGAATTAAACTTAACAAAAGCACTTTGTTTGGTGCCGACATCATTGGCTGCGGCGACTTGCTTCAGGGTGCCGAGGGTGGAACCAGTGTAGACAGCAACGACACTGTCGAATGTGCTGCCAGCAGTATCGATGATGACGGGGGTGTTAGCGATGGGTGACCAGCTATACCACAACGACCCCGAATTGTTGGTAGTGCCTGCGTGATTGGGTTCGAACTTTTCGCGGGTTGCAAACCGGTTGTCGGTATCAATAATTGCTCCCCCGGCTGCAATCTTTTGGGCGTTGGTAAAGTTATCATTAGCAGGGGGGCGAATCAGGCGATAAGTAATATTCGTCGCGAAAGGTTGGGAATCAGGAGCCGTTATGGAGAGCGATAAATCATAGCTTCCAGGGCTTAAATCGGTCGATATTTGGCTGGCGTAGACTGAATCGTTGGCCTGAAGGTCGGGAGCTTTGCCATCGTTACGAAAAACCACATTGGTGGCGAACGCGGCGAATTTACCCATCACAGTGGCATTGTTGATCCCGAATCCGTCCGACACCGTAACAAAGACACTCACATTGGTGCCGACGCGCAGAAGGCTACCTTGGGTTGGGACCACTGAAACCTCGAGGATTCCATCACGTTTACCTTTGGGTAGAGATTTTAGGACGTTCAGGCGGGCACCCGTGACGCACTTGCCGTTGAGGCTAGGAATTGGAGTCGCACCATCCATTAGAAGTTTTTTGATGGAACCGTAATCACTTGCGGTTTGAGCACCCCAAAGAATCGCGGCGGCACCTGCCACATGCGGAGAGGCCATGCTGGTGCCGTCGATCGTATTGTAGGCTTGATCAGATCCAATCCAGCATGAGTAGATTTCCACACCGGGTGCAGCGATATCGACTGAGGTGAGACCGTAGTTTGAAAAATCTGCGATCAGATCATTTCGATCCAACGCCGCAACCACCAAAATATTATCCAAGTTGTATGAGGCAGGGTAGGTCGGTGATAGGTCATTGTCGTTGGCGTTATTTCCTGCGGCAGCTATGAAGAGATGGCCTTGGTCACCGGCGGCTTGGATCGAATCGAGCAACGCTTTGGAGTAACCGCCTCCACCCCAACTATTATTGGAGATTTGAGCCCCCTTAAGCACGGCAAAATCAATGCACTGAATGGCGTCGCTGGTTGCCCCACCGCTGTTGGCAGAGAGAAATTTACAGGCCATGAGTTGCACATTCCATGCCACACCCACGTGACCGTTGCCGTCGTTCGCAGCGGCACCGATCGTGCCTGCAACGTGGCTCCCGTGTCCATTGTCATCGCGAGGATCACCCGAATTAGTGATCGCATTGATGCCATAGATGTTGTCGATGTAACCATCTCCGTCGTCATCAATTCCGTTGCCGGGGATTTCGCCAGGGTTGACCCACATCTGTGTCGCAAGATCTCTATGGGTGTAGTTGATCCCAGTATCGATCACGGCGACGATAATATTGGTCGAACCGATGAAATTGTTGCCCCAAGCAGGGATCACGTTGATGTCAGCACCAGCTTTGCCGCCATTTTGCCCCAAGTTATTCAAACCCCAAAGGGTTCCATCAACAAAGGCAGCGTCGGTCGGTGGGTTCACCGAGATCGATCGAATAAAGTCGGGTTCTACATACTCGTATTTACCGGTGGCTTGCAGTGCCTCAATTTTGGCGTTCAGACGTTGACCGGCTTCCTCGGGGGTATCTCCCGCCTTGGCTTGAACCTGACCGACGGTCTCGATGAGAAGCAGACCGGCTACTAGTTTGAACTCTCGGCGCACGGTGTAGCCTGCTCCCACTTGGCGGGCTTGGGCACCCCCTGCACCCCCTTGCTTTAGTTTGGCTAGAACACGGGAAGGGTGTGCCTTGGCGCCGTTGATGACGACGAACGAATTTGTCTCTGCTGCCAGATTAAGAGAGGCAAACAAACAACCAGCTATTATCAACACGGGCAATTTCATGCGTGAGCTCGAAATAAATCTACATTCATGCCAACCTCGGTGGCAACCATCCCCACTGTCTCTGTACAATTGGACATCCAACCTCTTGGGAGGAAGATGTTCTCGGACATTGTTCGGAAAGCGGCAGGAGGGTCAAGTGAATTCCTGCAAATTGCGTTCGTAATCGCAAGCTAACAACTCCTCGGTAACAGTCTTGAAGAAACATGGGCAATTTTTCAAAGCTAAATCCATGCCGACTTTTGAAACGTGGTTGATTTTGATCAAGATTGTGGCTCCTGATTCGGGATGGGTCAAAACGGCTCATCAAAGGTCTTGATTAAACCGCTTGACCAATAGGGGTTTGGAGTGGTTAATGGGAGGGTCAGTTTAAGCTTACGTTTCATGTTTGCGCAAATTAGAGGTCTCTTTTCCAACGATATTGGAATCGACTTGGGAACCGCTAACTCGCTCGTTTATGTGCGAGATCGGGGGATTGTGCTGCGCGAACCTTCTGTGGTCGCCATCCAGGCGGGCACGACAAATGTTCTTGCTGTAGGAGAGGAGGCCAAACGGATGTTGGGTCGCACTCCTGGGAACATTGTCGCTATTCGTCCTATGAAGGACGGAGTTATTGCGGATTTCGAAATTACCGAGGCGATGCTTCGGCATTTCATCCAGAAGGTTCATCATCGCAAGTTAATCGCGCCCCGAGTAGTGGTTGCCGTTCCGTCGGGTATCACAGAAGTTGAGAAACGAGCCGTGAAGGACTCAGCGATGCACGCGGGTGCTCGCGAGGTATACTTGATCGAGCAACCAATGGCCTCGGCCATTGGTTGCGGGTTGCCTGTGCACGAACCTGCGGGAAATATGATCGTCGATATCGGAGGTGGGACCTGCGAAATTGCGATTATTTCCTTGGCTGGAATTGTGTTCAGCCGAAGTTTGCGGGTGGGTGGAGATGAGTTCGATGAGACCATTGTGGCCTACATGAAGCGTGCGTATAACCTGATGATTGGCGAACGCACAGCGGAAGAAATCAAAATCCGCATTGGTTCAGCCTATCCTTTGGATGAAGAGCTAACGATGGACGTAAAGGGGCGGGATCTGAGTGCAGGGTTACCTAAGACTCTTTCTGTAAGATCGGAAGAGATCAGGGAAGCATTGAAGGAACCACTGACGAGTATCTTAGAATCGGTGCGGATCACGCTCGAGCGTTGCCCGCCGGAACTCTCTGCGGACTTAGTGGATCGAGGGATTGTGATGGCGGGTGGAGGAGCCCTTTTACGAGGGATCGACCGATTGGTGGCTGAGGAAACAGGGCTGCCGGTTCACATTGCTGATGACCCATTAACTGCCGTGGCCGAAGGCACGGGTCGGGTGTTGCAAGAATTGCAATTTCTCAGAACCGTGGCTACTTCCAGTCGAACTTAAAGGGTAGAGTTGAGGCGTTCGCTCGGACAATATTAAATATCCGGGTTGCACATGCTCAAAAAGCCATATTATCTGGCTTTTGGTTTATTTTTTCTCATCTCGCTGGTTCTGTTGAACCTGCCGGGCAAGGCATCTTCGCAGCTGAAACTCGTGATCAGTGATATTTTTATTCCCATTTTCGGATTATCCACCGCTACCCACCAAGCGTTGGATCAGGCGAGTAGCGGAGTGATGCCTCGCCGAGTGCTTTTGGCGGAACTCGAAAAGCTCCAAAAAGAGAACCAACAACTAAAGCTCGAACTGATGCAGGGAGCGGACGTTTTGCGGGAGAATGCTCAGCTAAGAACCACGGTGGCTTGGAAGCAACGGTCTGGCTGGAATGTGAAACTGGCCCGGATACTAGCCCGAGAGCCTGCCAACTGGTGGAAAGCCTTACAAATCAACCTTGGAAGCAACGACAACATCACGACGAACACGGTGGTATTAACCTCGGATGGGCTTGTGGGTAGGGTGGATCAAGTGGGGACGACTTCAGCACGAGTGTTGTTATTGGGTGATCCCAACTGTCGAGTTTCGGCGTTGATCGAGGAAACCCGAGAGGCGGGAGTGATCGCGCCTAGCAGTCAAACTATTCCCGATCAAACCTTGGTTGAGATGACTTACATTTCACGACATAGCCAGCTTAAACCCGGCCAAAAAGTAATCACGAGCGGTTTGGGTGGATTATTCCCCAAAGGCATTCCAATCGGGCGGATTATGGAGGTTCAACTGGCCGATCATGGATTGTTCCACGAGGCCCGGGTCAAGCTCTCCGCCAACTTGAAGGATTTAGAGGAAGTCTGGGTGTTATTGCCATGAATTGGTGGATGATATTTTGCCTCGGAGTAACGACCTATACGGTGGTGTTTTTTGAAGCATCCTATCACGGATTCCGAAACCTGACGGGAGCTCAGGTTGACCTCCTACCCGGGTTGGTTGTTTACGTGGCACTGGCTCACGGATCACGTCCGGTGGCGATTTTCTCGCTCGTTGCGGGTCTGCTTTATGATTCTGTATCGGTTAATCCGTTGGGAATCAGCGTGATTCCGCTATTGCTTATTGGGATGGGGGTCTGCCAAAAGCGTGAATTGATCCTGAAAGATCAACGGTATGCGCAGGTGGTTCTTGGGATGGCAGCGAGCGCGATTGCGCCATTGCTTTGTTGGGTGTTGTTATTGTTTGCGGGTCGTCAACCGCTAGTGGGTTGGTCGAGCTTATGGCAATGGCTTGTTGTGACCTTGGTAGGAGGGATTTTGACACCGGTTTGGTTCAAGGTGTTTGGACGGTTGCAGGTCGCACTTAACCATCCCTCCATGGTGGAATCCTCGGCGTTCCGCAGCGATCGCCAAATTCAGCGAGGAAAACATTAATTATGTTGGTGTTTGACCAATTACGTCGTGCCGATCAGCAGTTAAGGTGGCTGTCGGCCTTGGTTTTGGTTGGCCTAGGAATTTTGCTCGCGGGGCTTTGGTATGTCCAAGTGGCTGTGAGCCAACGGTATCAAGAGAGCCTGAAAGTGCAGACCTTCAGGACGGTGAGAGTTCCAGCTCCTCGCGGAAGGATAATTGATCGCCACGGTGCGTTATTAGCAGAGAACCAACCCAAGTTTCAGGTGAATCTTTACCTCGAAGATTTGCGTGAACAGTTTAAATACGAATATACCAACTCGGTTCGCCGACAATTCTTGCTCACCAATCCGGGACGGGCGACTCGGGAGCAGTCCGTGGCGATGCAAGGCCAAGCGAGATATCAGGTCGTGAGCAACTTGGTCTGGCAGGTGAGTTCGAGGATTTTAGGGTCACCGTTGATATTGAACGCTCGAGTCTTTGCGCGTCATTACGTCGACACGTTGGCTCTTCCCTTGCCGATTATTAACAATCTGACTCCAGAACAAGTCGCGATTTTCATGGAGCGTTGCGGTGATTTGCCGGGAGTCGAGCTGGAGGTGCAACCGATGCGCAACTACCCGAATGGCAACACAGCGGTGCATGTCCTCGGTTTTCTACAGCGCGAGGATGAGATTCCGGATGGGGACGAGATGGTGTTTCGATATCGTTTGCCAGATTATGTCGGTAAAGCAGGGGTAGAAGGAGCTTTTGATGAGGAATTGCGAGGAAAAGCGGG
>WBXJ01000144.1 GCA_008933045.1 Verrucomicrobiota bacterium | reverse complement strand
TGCAAGCGTTCTCGGTGACACTGACGCCCGTTCCAGAACCTGCAACGATTGCGTTGCTGGCTCTTGGTGGTGCAGCTTTGTTGATCCGCCGCCGGAAGTAATTCAGAAATTAGTGTGTTCTCATCAAGCCGTCCTTCGGGACGGCTTTTTTGTCGTCTATTTTGGGTGTTGTGGCGGTTGACATTTGTGAAAAGTCTTCTATGCTTCATGCCTCGATAGGACGGCGCGTTCGTCTATCAGTTAGGACACGGCCCTCTCAAGGCTGAAAGACGGGTGCGATTCCCGTACGCGCTACCATGTAGGCAGGCTCTTTGTGTGATTTCGATTCTCTTTTTTTGGGATTCCTTCATAGTTTTCTCATGAGTCCTTTCCAAATTATTTTTAATCCGACAAGCGCGGCGGAGTTGGCGAAAATGCCCAAGGAACTCCAGCTTTTTATTCTGGGTGAGTTTCGAGGGTTGCCGCATGAAGTATTGCATGCAGAGACTGATCGATTTGGTCGATTAGAGCGAGCTGGCAGGACGCTACAACGGTTTCGACTAGGAGATTACCGAGTGTATTTTGAGCGCCATGATCTTGGGGTTGTGGTGCACCGAATACTGAGCAAGAATTCGCTTAAGGACTTTTTGTTCCGTTCGAGTCTGCCGTTGGGCGAGGATGAAGCGTTGCAGGGGAATCCCAAGTTTTGGGACTTAATCGAATCTCCCAAGAAAACGTCCGCTTGATTGGGCTGAAATTTGAGGCAGCGGTTCTGGATTATTTCAGGGTGATCGCCCTTATCGCCGCCATAATCTGATCGGCAACTTCTTGGTATATCTGTTTGAGTCGAGGTTTGGAGCAGGTCTTTGCCTCGCTGCGTAGGGCGGTAAAATCAATGGGGCTACCGTATCGAACGGCGATGGGATAGGGTCTGGGGATGGTGAACTGACGACCGTAAGCGGCGAAGGTTCCAAAAACACGTACGGGGATTACTGGTGCTTCGGATTTGATCACGATGAGGCCAATGCCCGAGCGTGGGGGTTGGAGTTCACCATTGTAAGTCCGAGTGCCTTCTGGAAATAGGATGATTGCGCTGCCTGAAAGGAGTCGATCGAGGATGTTTCGCAAGCCTTTGGCACCGGCGCCGTCCCGATCTACAGGGACTGCGTTCCAGGAGCGGAGAATCCAACCGATCACGGGGAAACGAAACAGGGATTCGCGCGCTAAATAATTCATGGATCGATGTAGACCTGATCCAATTAAGGGGGGATCAATAAAGCTGGCGTGGTTGGACGCAAGGATCGCTGGGCCATCGAGGGGGACGTTCTGTGGATCAATCACTTTCCAGCGAAAGTAGGTTGAGTAAATCAGGCGGAAGGCTGTCCATCCGATGCGATAGCTGAGGTTCATAGACGGTTGCTAACTGGGGATTAGCATCAGGCTCGGGATGTGGGTAAACGTTGCCGAATTTGGGTGACGATTTGGCGTGTGGTCTCTTCGGCGGTGAGTCCCGAGTTATTGATCACGATGGCACCCAATGGGATCATGAGGGGTGCTGTGGCTCGCTGGGAGTCGCGGTGGTCACGTTCGGCCAGATTCTCATCGACTCCTTCAGCGAGACGACGACGCTCGCGTTCGGCGAGGGTGGCGTCGAGGTAGAATTTAAAGTCAGTCTCGGGAAAAACCACGGATCCAATATCTCGGCCCTCCATCACTAAGTTTCCAAATTGTGTGCAAGACCGTTGTTGTTGTTTCATCCAATCCCGAACTTTGGGAACGGCAGCGATATGAGGGACGGCGGCGGAGGTTTCTGCGGTTCGAATTTCTTTGGTAGGATAGTAGCCATCGACGAGAAGCCTAACTTGGGCTTCGACACAGGCTAATGTGGTTTTCCATTTACGACAGGCCGCACCGACTTTCTTCGGGTCGTGGATGTCGATTTTTTCCTTGAGGCAATACCAAGCTAATGTGCGATACATTGCGCCGGTATCGACGTAGGTGTAGCCCAACGATTTGGAAACAAGTTTAGCATTGGTGCTCTTGCCGGAGGCACTTGTGCCGTCGATAGCGATGACGATGGGAGACATGTTCTGTGGTGTAAAAATTCTTCGTTGAATGCGGTTAATCAGCGATGAGTTCGGCTGTAGATAGGGTTTGGCCCGTGGCACCGTTGAGGAGAGTGGCACCCAACCCTTGCGGGGGAGATACGGCGAGTTTGGCGAAGAAGTCTGGGAACGTTTTTTTGACGCAGGAGGGGTTCTGAATTTTAATGCCGGGTACTTTGAGGCCGAGCATCCCAAAACACATTGCCATCCGATGATCATGGTAGGTTTCGATCGTGGCACCGTGCAGGGGGGAGGGGTGGATTCTGAGGGTGTCACCGATTTCCTGAATCTTGGCACCGCATTTCGCCAACTCGGTGCGGAGTGCTTGAACTCGTTCGCATTCCTGAACTCGCAGGCGACCTAGGTTGGTGAAGGTGGTGGGATGCTCGGCAAATGGACCAAGAACGAT
Organism: Verrucomicrobiota bacterium; assembly: GCA_008933045.1. Taxonomy (GTDB): domain Bacteria; phylum Verrucomicrobiota; class Verrucomicrobiia; order Limisphaerales; family SXQI01; genus SXQI01. The sequence goes on along the minus strand of WBXJ01000144.1, from coordinate 5,106 downwards.
CGCCGTCATGATCGCATCGCCTAGCTGGTCGGCGCGGGAGAGAGAGGAGGGGAGAGGTAAGTAATTGGGTAGATCGGCATCAATTTGCCACCCTGAATCGGGCCACTTCTGAACGGTGATGTTGCTGGGCGGATGGAGAAGGTGACCTGCTCCCCAAAAATAGCTGCCGCTTGATGCGTCCGGCTCGATCTGAAATTCACCTCCACGGATTCGAAATGATTTTATGAGGGAAGACGTCATGGTGATATAGGGGGATTCCTCCGGATTAAACCCTAAAATCTCGACTTTCCAACGGCCGATCAGTGCGCAAAGTAGGAGGGCTGAAGCGAACTGCGAGCTTTCGATGGTGCTCACACGGCAGGAATTGGATCGTGGTCCACTTCCGTGAATGGTGGCGGGTAACTTGTTGTTCGGAGAGTCGATCCGATAGCCAAGTTCACGCAGTGCCTCAAATAAAGGGGACTGAGGACGCTCGTGCATTCGAGGAACCCCATGAAGGCGGTAAGTTCCCTGGCCAAGGCAGAGCATTGCGCTGAGAAAACGGGCTGCTGTGCCGGCGTTTCCGACGAAAAGATCGCAGGGTTCTTGACGATTGGAAGGAGGGAAATGTCCTCCTAGACCGTGCACCTGAATGGTTCTGTTGGAGTGTTCTTCGGGATCGAGTTGGACGTGGATGGTGAACCCAAGCGTTTGTAGGCATTGCACCATCACTTGGGTGTCCTCGCTCCAAAGAGCCCCTGTGAGTGTTGTCATCCCCTCTGAAAGGGCAGCTAGGACAAGAGCACGGTTGGTGATGCTCTTGGAGCCAGGAACCTTCACTGCTGCTCTGACGGGCTGGAGCAGCGGTTGGATCTCGATCAGGTCTGGCAGAGGCATGGGTAAAGCTCCTAGGCGGGTGGTGGCAAGACCGATTGGCTTGCCCATGCGTCGCGTCGGTTTTTGGCTTGTTGGAATAGAAAGCCGATTCGTTCCGCATCGCCTGCAGCAAGGGTGGTGCGAAAGGATTGGAGGGCCTCGATGAATTGGTCGAGGGCATTGCCGAGTTCAACGTGATTCGTCAGGGAGATATCTCGCCACATCTCTGGCGAGCTTGAGGCGATACGTGTCGCATCTTTGAAGCCATTGGCGCAGAGCGCAGCCTGATCGAGGGGGTGGGCTGGGTCGAGAATGAGGTTGACGAGTTGGGCGGCAACGAGGTGAGGCAGGTGACTCGAACGTGCGGTGAAGGTGTCGTGAACGGTGGGAGAGAGATGCAAGATGCGTGCACCGAGGGAGCTCCAGAATTTTTCGATTCGTTGGACGGCGGAGGCAGGGGTGGTTTCTAAGGCAGTAATGACGCAAAGTGCGTTTTGAAAGAGGTCAACTCGAGCTGCGGTGACGCCCATTTTTTCTGAACCTGCCATTGGGTGGCTGCCGACGAAGGTGATGCCTGCGTTCTGGCATAGGGGTTCGAGGGCGTCATGCACGGAGTGTTTGACGCTGCCGACATCAGTGATAATCGCACCCGAGTTGAGGTGGGGTAAGATTTTGGCGGTCAGGTCCCGCATCTGCCCGAGTGGTGTGCATAAAATGACAAGATCAGCACCTTGCACCGCGTCTTGGAGATCGGTTGTGGCACTGTCCACGACCCCGATTTTTTGACACTCAACGATGGCTTCGGGTCGTCGGACGTAGCCAACGACCGAGTGCGCGAGGCGACCTTGGCGGAGGGCGAGACCAATTGATCCTCCCAGCAAACCTACCCCGATGAGTGCAACTTTTTGCCAAGGCATTTGGCTCCTGATTAAAGGGGAAAATTGAAAAAGGAAAAGTGCATTTTAGCGTCAAATATTCGTAATCGAGTCCAAGGGTGGGATTAGGAGGCTGGGCAAACGCAAGTTTGGCCTTGGATCATGATGAAGTCTGGCGTGGGGATAGTGTTGACGAGGTAGTCAAAACAGTTGCTCAGGTTGCCATTGTAGGGGACTGCTATCAGGTCGGCGTGAGCGTTGGGGCGTAATTCTCCGAGCTCGCCTTGTCGACCGAGTGCTTGTGCGGCGTTGAGGGTGACCATGTTGAGAATTTCTTCAGGAGCAATTTGAGGGTTCGTGGTTGTGAAGGCGCGGAGTTCCTCAAAAAGGTTTAGCTCAGGAAGTTGGCCTTGATTTTTGTGGATGCTAGCAAGGGAATCGGTGGCCAAACAAATATTGATTCCTGCGTCTCGCATTGACTGGAAGGGGAATGGGGCATGATCAAAGTACCGATGGCTGCGGGGGCAATGGATCACGTTCACTCGGTTGGTTACGAGAAGTTGGAGATCTTCCGGAGCGAGGTAATTCACATGAATGGCGAGGAGACGTGGGGAGAGTAGCCCTTGTTGATGCAAATAACGGATGGGGGAGCCAAGCCCGCAGGCTGTCATGTCACGTTGGCTTTTGAGCCAATCAAAGAGGGGACCGCGTCCAGCCATAAACATTTCGAATTCCTCGTAGGACTCAGCCGCATGAATGGCGAGCGGCAAGTTGAATTCTTGGGCGGCTAGACCGGTGAGGCGGAGTAGCTGGGCCGAGGTGGAGTAGGGTGCGTGCGGCGAGAGACCAAGGCTGCGATGGCTGCTGCGTGGCAGGTTGTTGAGAAAACTTAGTGCCTGACTGAGGGTGGCTTCGGGGTTTTGCCCGCTGCGAACGCCGGTCATTTCTAGGAGTGAGATGAGCCGCAGGGAGGTAGATTCCCAGACGTGGGGCAGCAGTTCGGGAACCGCCTCGATATCGGCAAGGGTGGTGGTTCCTGTGTGCAGGGCTTGGGCGGCACCCGTGAGCCAGGACTGCGCGTAATCGGAGTAATCCCAATGACTTTTTAGCACGAGGATTGATTTGATCCATGCAGGAAAATCACTGGGCGGCGGGATTTTTCCGGCCATGTTGGAGTAGTCAAGGTGGCAATGGGTATTGACTAACCCCGGCATCAGGATTCGCGAGCCTAGATCGATTACGGTGTTGGAAGCACTTGCGTGATATGAATCCCAAGAGCCAACGGAGGCGATGCGTCCGTTGTGAATTGTGACGGCTCCGTCCTCGATCGGCGGTTGGTTGAGGGGAAGGACAAGTCTGGCGCGGACTGTCGTCATGAGAAGGTTTTTAGCTGAGTGGATGACGCAAAAACCGGGAAGCTGAAACTTCCCGGTCGGGTTGAGAATTGTTGAGAGAAATCAACTCAATCCGATTGACGGGATTTTTTACTAGCCGCCGCATCGGAATGTTTTTTTGCTTTGCGTTTGTTGTGACTTTTTCGGATTTGTTGTTCAATTTTTTTGGTGACCAGATCGATCGCTGCATAGAGGTCGTTTTCAGAATCTTCAGCGTAGAGATCAGGGCCTGGGACGGAGAGGCGCATGGAGCACTTAAATTGCCGTTCGGGTATTTTAGTCATGTCATGAGTTAACACGACTCGGGCGTTGATGGCCCAGCGGTCGAAATGTTCTAACTTATCAATCCTCGAGAGGATGTGTTGTTCGATGGCTTCTGTGAGGGTTACGTTATGCGTTGATAAAATAAGTTTCACACTTTCAATATGGATCCGGTTTGCAAAAAAATCCAGTGCTTCTCAGTTTTTGTCTTCGATGAGATGGCGACGATTGAGCCAATTAACGACGGAAAGTAAAGCGAACGAACCGAGGAGCAGCACCGCAGCATAAGCGTGCGCGGCAGGGTAATTCAGTTGTTGAACCTCGTCATAAAGAGCAATGGAGGCAACGCGTGTGGCTCCGGGAATACTGCCTCCGAGCATTAGCACGACACCAAACTCGCCCATGGTGTGGGCGAAGCTCAGGGTTGCTCCACCCATTATACCCCGCCTTGCGAGGGGAAGCTCAATATTCCAAAATCTTTGCCACCGAGATGCGCCGAGCGTTTCCGCGACCTCCATACAATCGAGTGGGACATTTCGGAAGGCAGTTTGAAAGGGTTGGACTGCAAATGGAAGGCTGTAAATGACAGAGCCAATCACCAAGCCCGGAAAACTAAAAGCAAGGGTTTTGCCTGTGGTCTGGAACCAGATTGAACCGATAGGGTGGTGCGGTGAGAATAGGATGAGTAAATAGAATCCGATGACGGTGGGAGGTAAGACAATCGGTAGTGTGATGAGGGTTTCGATCCAGATTTTCCTGCCTCGACGGTCATGGTTTAACCAGAGTGCCAAGGGGATCCCGATCACTAAAAGCAGGGTCGTGGTGGTCAAGGCTAGTTGGATGGTGAGTCCGAACGCCTCCATCAATCCGTGAGTTTGCGATTCAAAGTTCATGGTTTAATCGGGGAGCGAAAAACCGTGACTGGCGAAGATTTGTTTTCCGGATTGGCTGACTAGAAAAGCTAGGAATTGCCGAGCGACCGGGTTCTGGGAGCCTTGTGTGGTGAGCACTCCAGCTTGGTGAATTGGAGGATACCACTCGGGTGGGATTTTTACAAAATTACCGGAGCCCTCAGGTCGATTCTGAGCCATGGAAAGGGGGAGCATGGAGACTTGCGCGTGCCCACTTTGGGCAAATTGCATGGCTTGTGCCGCATTTTCTCCAAGCACAAGTTTGTGTTGCAAGCTTGACCAGAGACCCAAATGTTCCAAGGCGGATTTCGCTGCTCTGCCATAGGGTGAGTGCGATGGGTTGGGCAGAGCGATGCGGCTAATTCCTGCGTTTGTTACTAACGCGCTTAGGTTGGTGGAAATCTGGAGATTTGAAGTGGAGGTCCAGAGAACTAGATGTCCGATCGCATAAAGCGTCAGAGAGGCGGGATCACCGCTGCCGTGTTTGATCAGCATTGATGGGTAGTTGGTGTCTGCAGAAAGAAAAAGGTCTAAGGGTGCGCCATTGCGAATTTGGGCAAAAAAATTACCGGAAGATCCGAAGGAAACTTTTACTTGAGTCTGAGGATGTTCCTTAGCAAAGGCGGATTTTAAATCGGCCATCACTGGGATCAGGTCAGAGGCTGCCGCCAGAGTGCAACTCGGCTCGGCACTAGTTTGCGCTGCAAACAATAGCCAGAGAAGCAGCATGGTGACTATTTTCACGACTTTGATCCTAACCTGACGCATTGGGGCGTCAAGGCGGTGGCTTTGGGGTTGATGAAAACGGTT